>DASQWY010000703.1:0-4821 GCA_035640005.1 Actinomycetes bacterium | reverse complement strand
TCCTGCGAAGCCCGTCGCCCGCCGAGGCCGCCTACCGGAACCCGGCGCGTTCCAGGGCGGCGGTGGCGGTGGCGGGGACGTGGACGGTCCAGCCCTGGCGGGCGAGCGCGGCGCGGTCGAGGGTCTGCCGGTCGACCCGCTGGCCGCCGTAGAAGCTCTCGAAGGTCCACGACGGTCCCACGTCGATCACCTCCAGGCAGGTGCCGGGCCCGGGCTGGTAGGCGCCGAGCGCCAGCCGCCCGCCGTGCCGGTCGACCAGGTCGACCTGGAGGGTGAGGTGGCTCTGGTTGTCGACGTGGACGGCCGGCAGGTGGCCGACGCCGGCGTCGCCGACCTCGGCCGAGACCAGCCAGGCCGCGCCGGTCACGTACAGCGCGGCGGCCAGGACCGCCAGCAGCTGGACCAGCCGGTCCGGCCGGGTGATGCGGTGGTCGAGCCGTGTGCTCATGCCACACCCCTCGGTGCGTGGCGCCCCGGCACGGCGCGCGGGGCGTCCGTGCGGGGCGCTGCGTTCAGCCGGGATGCGTGGGGGGTGGCGGCGCCCTGGGGCCGCCGGCGGCGTCGTGGCCCGGCCGCCGGGCCGGCCACGGCGCGGCGGGCCGGCCGCGGTTCGGGTCGCTCCGACCGGCGGCCGGGGCCGGCGCGGCCAGGTCGGCGGCGGCGGGCGTGGGGGTGGGCTGGTCGGCGGTGACCACCTCGCGGCCCAGGTCGGGCGCTGGCAGCAGCGCCGGCTTCCAGGCCGCCAGCGACCCGCCGAGCGCCGGCCGCGACGGCGCGGCCGTAGCCGCCGGCCGGACCGGCGTGCCGGACGGGCAGGCGAGCGCCACCAGCGCGGCGGCGACGGCCAGCGCCCCGGCCGCGGGCCAGCCGGCCGCCGGTGCGGCCGGGCCTGTCCGGATGCGGCGCATGGCTCAGTCTGGTCGGATCCGCCCGCGGGCGCCAGCCACCCCGGACGGCGACGGCGCCCGGCGCGGCGGGGGCAGGCGGGCGGCGAGCGGGTCGGCGGCGCGGGTGAGCAGCGGGCCGAGCACCGCCAGCGCCAGCACGTAGGCGGTGACCAGCGGCCCCAGGCGGGCCTGCAGCCCGGCGGCGACCGCCAGCCCGGCGATCACGATCGAGAACTCCCCGCGGGCGACCAGCACCGTGCCAGCCCGCAGCCGGCCCGCAGGGCCGACACCGGCCCGCCGGGCCGCCCACCAGCCCGCCGCGACCTTGGTCGCCAGGGTGACGGCGCCCAGCGCGAGCGCGGGCAGCGCCACCCGGCGGAGCTGGGCGGGGTCGGTCTGCAGGCCGAAGAAGACGAAGAACACCGCGGCGAACAGGTCCCGCAGCGGCGCCAGCAGCGGCCCGGCGCCGGCGGCGGCCGGACCGGAGATGGCGATGCCGACCAGGAACGCCCCCACCGCGGCGGAGACCTGCAGCCGCTGGGCGAGCCCGGCCACCACCAGCGCGAGGCCGAGGACGACCAGCAGCAGCACCTCGTCGTTGGGGGTGAACACCAGCCGGCTGATGGCGGCGCCCCAGCGCAGCGTGACCGCCAGCACCACCGCGACCGTCGCCAGCGCGACCAGCACCGGGACCGCCTTGGCCAGCAGGCTCCCGGCGGCCAGCAGGCCGGTGAGCACCGGCAGGTAGGCGGCCATGGCGAGGTCCTCCATCACCAGCAGCGACAGCACCACCGGCGTCTCCCGGTTGCCGAGCCGGCCGAGGTCGCCGAGCAGCTTGGCGGCGATCCCCGACGACGACACGTAGGTGACGCCGCCGAGCACCAGCGCCGCCAGCGGCGCCCAGCCGAGCAGCAGCCCGGCCGCCAGCCCTGGGGTGAAGTTGAGCGCCAGGTCGACCAGGCCCGCCAGGGCCGAGCGGCGCAGGCTGGCGGTCAGCTCCTCGGCGGTGTACTCGATGCCCAGCAGGAGCAGCAGCAGGATCACGCCGATCTCGGCGCCGGTGCGGATGAACTCGGTGGCGGTGACCAGGGGGAGCAGCCCGCCCTCACCGAACGCCAGCCCGGCGAGCAGGTACAGCGGGATCGGCGACAGGCCCAGGCGGCCGGCGAGGCGGCCGAGGACGCCCAGACCAAGGATCACCCCGCCCAGCTCCAGCAGCAGCGTGGCGGTGTGCACCGCGGCTCAGCCGCCCAGCAGCGCGCCCAGCGCGGCGATCCCTTCGGGGGTGCCGACCACCACCGCGGTGTCGCCGGCCTGCAGCGCCAGGTCGGGGCTGGGGGCCGGGATCGCCTGCTCGCCGCGCAGCACCGCCACGATCGAGGTGCCGGTGCGGCTGCGCGCCTGGGTGTCGCCCAGCGGCCGGCCGGCGTAGGGCGAGCCGGGCCGCAGCTCCAGCCAGTCGATCGCCAGCCCCTCGATGCGCTGCCGCAGCTCGGCCAGGCGCCCCGCGATCCGCGCCGCACCCAGCATGTCGGCCAGCGTGTCGGCCTCCTCCTCGGTGAGCTGCACCACCTCCCGGCAGGTGTCGGGGTCCTCGCGGTCGTAGACGAGCAGGTCGCGCCGGCCGCCGCGGTGCGCCACCACGCCGACCTGCCGGCCGGCGCGGGTCAGGAAGTCGTAGCGCAGCCCGACCCCGGGCAGCGCGGTCTCGTTGACGTCCATGGCGATGCTCCTTCGGTGGGACGCCGACCGTCACCCGGCCGGGTGGCGGCTGGCGAAGGCGTACAGGTTGCCGTCGGGCCCGCGGGCGTGCAGCCACGACCAGGCGCTGTCGGCGTCGGTCGGCCCGACCAGCTCGATCCCGGCGGCCTCCAGCTCGGCCCTGGCCGCCGGCAGGTCGTCCACCTCGAACAGCGCCACCGGCCCGGCCGCGTGCTCGGCGTAGAACCGGTGGTAGCGGTCGCCGGGGCCGAACACCTGCACGCGGTCGTCGTTGGGCAGCCGCAGCTCGGTGCTGGTCGGCTCCTGGAAGGCGGGCTGCAGGCCCAGCACCTCGCGCAGGAACCACACCGTCGCCTCGTAGGCGTCGGTCCGCACGCCGAGCCACGCGATCCGCCGTACCCGCAGGGCGATCCCTCCCACGTCCGCGGTTCAGCCCGCGGCCGGGCTGGCCACGAAGATACAGAACGGGTGCCCGGCCGGGTCGGCGTAGACCCGCAGCGGCTCCTCCGGGTCGTCGGCGAGGTCCTGCAGCAGCCGGGCGCCGAGGGCCAGGGCCCGCTCGTGCTGGACGTCCAGGTCCGCCGCTGACGGCACCGTCAGGTCCAGGTGCAGCTGCTGCGGCACCGGGCCCTCCGGCCAGGTCGCCGGCGGCAGCACGGCCACCTGCTGGAACGCCAGTTGGCCGCGGCCGGCGGCGTCCCGCAGCACCAGCCAGTCCCGCCCCGCCGGGTCCGGCTCGCCGGGAGCCGGCGGCTCGTCGCCGGGCCGGTAGCGCAGGCCCAGCAGCCGGCGGTAGAACTCCGCCAGCAGCCGCGCGTCGGTGCAGTCCAGGACCACCTGCCGAAGCTCAGGGAAGCCCGGCTCCGGGTTCACGCGACCACCTCCTCCACCGAGTCCAGGACCACCGGCCGGGTGCGGGCCTGGCAGCGCTCCGGCTCCGACGGGCGGCCGATCACCGGCCGCCGCCCAGCGGCGGCACCCGGTCGGTCAGGGGCCGGGCGTCCTGGTAGGCCTTGCAGGCGCGCAGCACCAGCGTGTCCGCGTGCCGTGGGCCGACGACCTGCAGCCCGACCGGCAGCCCGGCGTCGGTGAACCCGCAGGGCACGGTGGCGGCGGGCTGCTGGGTGAGGTTGAACGGGTAGGTGAACGGCGTCCAGCCGGTCCACCGCGGCGACGGCGAGCCCTCCGGCGCCTCCAGCCCGGCGGTGAACGCCGGCAGCGGCAGGGTCGGCGTCACCAGCAGGTCGTGCGCCTGGTGGAAGCGGCCCATGCGCACGCCCAGGCGCATCCGCTCCGCGGTCGCGTCCAGGTAGGCCATGGCGGTCATGCGGCGGCCCTGCTCGCACACCTCCAGCAGGCCGGGGTCGAGCTCCGGCCACGACGCCTCCGGGAACTGGGCGACGGAGTTGGCGGCGCCGCTGAACCAGAGGACGTGGAACGCCTCGACCGGGTCGTCGAAGCCCGGGTCGGCCTCCTCGACCACGGCGCCGAGCTCGGCCAGCACCTCCACCGCGGCCCGCACCCGCGCCGCCACCTCGGGGTCGACCTCGACGAAGCCGAGGGTGGGGCTGAAGGCGACCCGCAGGCCGGCCACGCCGGCGTCCAGCCCGGCCAGGTGGGAGGACCCCGGCGCCGGCGGCGGCAGCGCCGACCAGTCGCGGCTGTCGGGCAGCGACAGCACGTCCAGCATCAGCGCGGCGTCCTCCACCGTCCGGGTCATCGGCCCCGCGTGCGAGAGGGTGCCGAACGGGCTCGGCGGGTACAGCGGGACGCGGCCGTAGGTGGGCTTGAGCGCGAAGATGCCGCAGAAGCCGGCCGGGATCCGCACCGAGCCGCCGCCGTCGGTGCCCACCGACAGCGGCGCCATGCCGAGCGCGACCGCGGCGGCGCTGCCGCCGCTGGAGCCCCCGGTGGTCCGCCCGGTGTCCCACGGGTTTCGCGTGACCCCGTACCGTGGGCTGTCGGTCACGCCCTTCCAGCCCAGCTCCGGCGTGGTGGTCTTGCCGAGCAGCACCGCGCCGGCCTCCCGCACCCTGGCCACCGACGGCCCGTCCACCGGCCACGGGCCGCTCTCGTCCACGGTGTGCGAGCCGCGCAGCGTCGGCCAGCCCTTGGTGAGCAGGATGTCCTTGATCGAGATCGGTACCCCGTCCAGCGGGCCGATCGGCTGGCCCCGCCGCCAGCGCGCCTCGGACTCCCGCGCGGCGTCCAG
>DASQWY010000702.1:0-9025 GCA_035640005.1 Actinomycetes bacterium | reverse complement strand
CACGGCACCCGGGAGAGCGCGCCGGCGCGCACGCCGAGGCCCCGCTCGGTCAGCGCCCTGGCGCGCAGGCCGGCGACCAGGCCGAGCACGGCCAGGCCGAGCAGCAGGCCGGCGCCGCTGCGGCCGAGGGCCGCCACCGGCGCGACGGTGCCGCGCAGCGGGCCGGGGCCGAGCAGGCCGACCAGGCCGGCGGCGGCCAGCCAGCCGAGCAGGGCGCCGGCCGCGGCGGGCAGCGCCATCTCCAGGGCGGCCTTGGCGGCCAACGCGGCCGGGCCGACGCCCTTGGCGGCCAGCAGGGCGACCTCGGCGCGGCGCCGCTCCACCCAGTAGCCGCCGGCGGCGGCGACCAGCAGCAGCGCCACGGCCACGCCGGCGGTCGACACCGGCCCGACCGCGCCCTGCACCGCGCCAGTGATCGCCCGCGACCGCTGCACCATGAACGGCAGCTCGCTGCTGGTGGAGGTGACCCCGGGGGCGTTGCGGGCGATGCCGTTGGCGGGCCCGTAGCCGAGGGGGAGCATGCCGCTGCCGGGGGCGGCGATGGCCCGCTGGAAGGCGTCGAAGCCGGCGGCGGCGGCGCGGGCGTCGGCGAGGCTGGCCCCGGCGGCCAGCGGCAGCTCCCAGGAGAAGCCGACCCGCGCCTCCTGCAGCCGGCGGCTGAGCGCCGCGAAGGTGGCGCGGTCGGCCAGCAGCGGCGACGGCGGCGGGTCCTCGGCGAAGGAGGCCGGGTGGATCAGGTCGCCGACCGGGCACCAGTAGGGCGTCGCCGGCAGCCGGTTCAGGTTCCGGTAGACGCCGGCGACCCGGGTGGTGGCGGTGCGGAACTGGGCGGCGACGGCGACCCGGTCCCCCGGCCGCACGCCGAGCTGGGCGGCGAGCTCGTTCGGCACCCAGATGCCGGCGACCCCGGGGGCGGCGCCGAGCACCCGCAGGTGGTCCAGGAAGCCGTCGCGGGCGACCAGCCGGCCGCCGCCGGTGCGGCCCGGCCCGGTCCCGCTCACCTGCAACGGCGGGCCGTCGATCGTCAGCAGCGGCGGCCCCAGGTGCGGCACCCGCGCCCCGGACCGGCGCACCACCGCCTCCCGGGTGGCCAGCAGCCGCGGGCCGGCCGGCCACCCCAGGCCGCCGCGCAGGCCGGCCGCCCGCGCCTCCACCGGGGTGACCGGCGCGCCGAGGGTGCCGGCGGTGGCCAGGTTGAGGCCGTACTCGCCCTGGCAGCGCTCGGCGGCCTGCCTGGCCAGCGCGGCGTTGCCCACCGAGGACAGGAACAGCGGGGTCACGGCGGTCGCGGCGCCCAGGACCAGGCCGGCGAACAGCACCGCGAGCAGCACCGCCGGGTTGCCCCGCAGCAGCAGCGGCGCCCGCCGCCACGGGGCGGTGGAGAGCGCGCTCACGGCCACGAGCTTAGCCTCCCGACCCGCCCGGGCCACCTAAGAACATGCTGATAAGCGCCCGGCCGGGCGGTCGCGTTGCCTCGCGGGGGTGGCTGTTGTAGACCCTCACCGTCGAAGCGACGGGCGACGGCGGGAGGGGTGACCATGGCAGGCGCGCCGGTGGCCGGGCGCGGCGTCGAGGAGCTGCGCCTCGGCGACGGCGACCGGGCGATGCTGGTGGCCGCCAAGCGGGACGCCGACCCGGCCGGCCTGCTGCCCCGGCTCGGGCTGCAGGCGGGCCGCCCGGTGGTCGCGCTGCTCGGCGGCGGCGCGCCGGTGCCGGACGACCCGCTCAGCCCGGTCGCCAGGCTGCCGGGCGCCGCGCTGCTGGAGGCCGCCGAGGTGGCCGGCGCGGCGGTGGTGGACGGCGGCGCCGCGGCCGGCGCGGCCGCCGAGGTCGGCGCCGCCGCGGCCGAGACCGACCGGCCGGTGCCGCTGGTCGGCGTGGTCGCCGGCGAGGGCGACCCGGCGCTGGAGCCGCACCACGGCCACTTCGTGCGGGTCGGCGACGCCGACGAGGCCGCCACCGCCCGGCTGCTGGCCGGCGTGGCCGCGGCGCTGGCCGGCGGCGCCCCGGTGGTCGCCGTGCTCGCCGGCGGCGGCGCCGGCACCCGCGCCGAGCTGCTGGAGGCGGTCCGCCGGCGCTGGCCGGTGCTGGTGCTGGAGCGCAGCGGCGGCACCGCCGACGACGTGGTCCGCTGGTGGCACACGCAGCGGAACCGCCCCCGGCGGCTGGGCAGGCCGGCCGCGCTCGGCCGCCGCCGCGCCGCCGAGGCGCCGCCGGTGGTGGACGCGGCCCTGGCCACCATCGTGGCCCGCGGCGACCTGCGCTTCGTCGACGGCGAGCAGCCGGGCGAGCTGGCCCGCCTGCTGGCCTGGGAGCTGCAGGACGGGCCGGTGCTGAAGCTGGCCTGGGAGCGGTGCGCCCGCTACCGCGCCGCCGCCGGGCGGCTGCGCCGCGCCGCCGACCGCCTGCAGCGGGCGGTGCTGCTGCTGGGGGTGGCGGTGACCCTGGCCGCGCTGGTGCTGGAGAGCCTGCCGGACCGGTCCGGGCGGGGCTGGGACGCGGCCGGCTGGGCGCTGCACTGGACGGTGGTCGCCATCCCGGTGCTGGTCGCCGCCCTGCTGGCCGGCGGCGACCGGCTCGGCGCCACCCGCCGCTGGGGGCCGCTGCGGGCCGCCGCCGCGGCGGTCGAGCGCGAGGTCTACCGCTACCGCACCCGCACCGGCGCCTACCAGGGCGAGGACCGCGAGCGGGCGCTGGTGGAGCGGCTCGGCGCCATCGACGCCGAGCTGCTGCGCACCGAGGCGGCCGCCGCCAGCCTGCCGCCGTGGACCGGGCCGCTGCCGCCGCCCGGGAGCGGAGACCAGCGGACGCGCGGCGCCGCCGCCGGCCGGGCCGACGACGGCCTCAGCCCGCTGGACCCCGACCGCTACCTGCAGGTCCGCCTGGCCGCGAAGCTGGACGCCGACCGCGGCGCCGCCGCCGCCATCGAGCGCCGCCTGCGGCGGCTGCAGCTGCTCACCCTCGCCGCCGGCGCCGCCGGCACCCTGCTGGCCGCCGCCGGCTTCGAGCTGTGGGTGGCGCTGACCACCGTGGCCGGCACCGCCACGGTCGCCTTCCTGGCCCACCTGCGCGCCGACACCGCCCTGCTGGCCTGCAACCGGGCGGCGGCGCTGCTGGAGTCCGCCCGCGCCCGCTGGCTCGCCGACCCGGCGCCCGCCGGCTTCGCCGCCCTGGTCGACGCGGCCGAGTCCGCCCCGGACGGCGAGCTGGCCCCGTGGCTGCCGGCGCCGGGCCCGTCCTGACTGCCGCCTGGTCCTCGCCCGGCCGCGGGTGCCGTATCGTGTCGGCATGGCCTCCCGCAAGCAGGTCCTGGAAGTCGCCGGCCGCGAGCTGACCGTCACCAACCCGGACAAGCTGTTCTTCCCGCGCACCGGCACCAGCAAGCTGGACCTGGTCCGCTACTACCTGGCGGTCGCCGACGGCGCGCTGCGCGGGGTCGCGGGCCGGCCGATGGCGCTGAAGCGGTACGTGGACGGGGTCGAGGGGCCGTTCTTCTACCAGAAGCGGGCGCCGACCTCCCGGCCGGCGTGGCTCGGCACCGTCGAGCTGAGCTTCCCGTCCGGCAGGACCGCCAGCGAGGTGGTGGTCGGCGACGCCGCGGCGCTGGCCTGGGTGGTCAACCTCGGCTGCGTCGACCTGCACCCGCACCCGGTGCGCGCCGACGACCTGGAGCACCCCGACGAGCTGCGGGTCGACCTGGACCCGGTCCCTGGGGTGCCGTGGTCGCAGATCTGCGAGGTCGCCCTGGTCGCCAGGGAGGCGCTGGAGGCGTTCGGCCTGGCCGGCTGGCCCAAGACGTCCGGTTCCCGCGGCTTCCACGTGTACTGCCGCATCCAGCGGCGCTGGACCTTCGGCCAGGTCCGCAGCGCCGCGGTCGCCCTCGCCCGCGAGGTCGAGCGGCGCGTGCCGGACCTGGCGACCAGCAAGTGGTGGAAGGAGGAACGCCACGGGGTGTTCCTCGACTACAACCAGAACGCCAAGGACCGCACGGTCGCCAGCGCCTACTCGGTGCGGCCCACCCCGGACGCGCGGGTGTCGACGCCGCTTCGCTGGGAGGAGGTGTCCGGCTGCGACCCGGAGGCGTTCACGATCGCCACCGTCCCCGAGCGGCTGGCGCGGCTCGGCGACCCGTGGGAGGGGATCGACGAGTCGGCGGGGTCGCTGGAGCCGCTGCTGGAGCTGGCGGCCCAGCACCAGGCGGCCGGCTTCGCCGACGCGCCCTGGCCGCCGCACTTCGTCAAGCAGGAGGGCGAGCCGCACCGGGCGCAGCCGTCCAGGAGCCGCACGGCGACCGGCCCGCCGCCGCCGGCGGGCATCGTGCCGCCGCCGGCGCCCGGCAAGACCAGCGGGCCGACCGGGCGCCGCCGCAGCAGCATGCCGCTGTTGGAGATCGCCAGGGCCGCCACCCAGGCGGAGGCGATGGCCGGCCTGGACCGCTGGAAGGCGCGCCACCCGGAGGTGGCGGCGCAGCTGCAGCCCGCCGACGTGCTGGTCGACTCGATGCGCGGGCCGAGCACCACCTGGACGAGGATCCGCGTGAACCTGCGCAACGTCCCGGAGGCGCAGCGCCCGCCGCAGGAGGCCCTGGAGGTCGACTACGACCCGTGGGAGAGCTACCAGGGCCCGAACCGCCCCCGCGGGGTCTAGGGTCGCAGCAGCAGGCGGCCGCGGACGTGGCCGCTCTCCAGCAGGCGGTGGGCGGTGGCCGCCTCCGCCAGCGGCAGCACCTGGGCGATCCTCGGCCGCAGCCGGCCGGCGGCGAGCAGGCGGTTGACGGCCGCGGCCGCCTCGGCCAGCTCGCCGATCGACGAGCGGGAGATGGCGAAACCGACCAGGCGGGCGCCCTTGACGTAGAAGGGCCGCACCGGCAGCGGCAGCCGCGCGCCGCCGCCCACGGCGGTCAGCAGGATGCGGCCGCGCTCGGCGAGCAGCTCCACGGCGGCGCCGAGGTCGCCGCGGCCGGAGGTGTCCCAGTGCACGTCCACCCCGCCGACGGCCGCGCGGACCTTGGCGGTCAGCTCCGGGTCCCGGTAGTCGAAGGCGTGCGCCGCGCCGGCCCGCCGGCAGCCGGCGAGGTCCTCCTCGCCGCGCGCGGTCGCCACCACCTCGCAGCCCAGGTCGACCGCCAGCCGCAGCGCCGCCGAGCCGACGTTGCCGGCGGCGCCGCCGACCAGCAGCCGCTCGCCCCGGCGCGCGCCCGCGTGGTGGACCAGGCCGGTGTAGGCGGTGGTGGCCGGGTGGACGGCGGCCACGGCGGCCAGCGGGTCGACCCCGTCCGGCAGCCGGTACAGCCGCTGCTCGTCGACGCAGGCGTGCTCGGCGAACGACCCCTGCCGGCCGTCGTGGCCGAGGCTGCCGCTCCACACCCGCGTGCCGGCCGGGAAGCGGCCCGCCCCGGGCCCGGCGGCCTCGACCACCCCGACCAGGTCGCGCCCGACCACGAACGGGAACGGCAGCCTGGTCGGGTAGCCGCCCGAGCGGACCAGCGTGTCGACCGGGTTGGCCGCCACCGCCTCGACCCGCACCAGCAGCTGCCCCGACCCGGGGCGCGGGTCGGGCAGCCGCCCGTAGCGGATCGCCTCGGCCGGTCCCGGCGCCTCGATGAACGCGGCCTTCACGCCGCCTGCCCCATGACGGCATCCTCCCACAGGTTTGCCTTGGACCCGCCAATCCGGTAGGTTCCGGTCCCCCCAGCGAGACCCGATCAACCGTTCCGCAACCGAAGACCTCCCCCAATCCCGCCCCCAAAGGGATGCTGCTGTTGCGCGCTCGACGATCCTCCCACGTCGCCATCTGCCTGCTGCTCGCGCTCAGCGCCGCGCTCGCCGGCGCCGGCGCCTGGGCGGCGGGGGCCGCTGCCGAGACCCCGGCGCAGCGGATCGCCCGCCTGCGCGCCCAGGCCGCCAAGGTCCAGGCCACCATCGACCGCATGAACGACCAGATCGAGGGGCTGGTCGAGCGGTACGACGCCAGCCAGGAGGCGCTGGCGGCGACGGTCGCCCGCCAGCGGCACACCGCCGCCCAGCAGGCCGCCGCCCACGCCCAGCTCGACGCGGCCACGCGGGTGCTCGGCCGCCGGCTGCGCGCCATCTACATCAACGGGCCGGTCTACGGGTTGGAGCAGCTGCTGCAGGTGCGCAGCCTCGACGACGCCGTCACCCTGACCCGCTACCAGCAGGCCGTCACCCAGGCCGACCGCAGCGCCATCCGCCGGGTCGAGGCGACCCGGTCCAGCCTGGCGTCGATCGCCGCGCGGCTGGACGCCCAGCAGCGCGAGCAGCGGAGCCTGCAGGACCGGCTCGCGGGCGACCGCCGGCGGATCGAGGGCAAGCTCGCCTCCCAGCGCGCCTACCTGGCCCACCTGGACGCCGCCGTGAAGCAGGCGGTCGAGCAGGAACGCCGCCGCCAGGAGGAGCTGCGCCGCCAGGCGCTGGCGCGCAAGCTCGCCGCCGAGCGGGCCGCTCGGGCCGCCGCGGCCAGGCGCGCCGCCGCGGCCAGGGCGGCGCCCCAGCCGGCGGCGCCGTCCAGCGCCGCGCAGCAGGCGATCGCGTTCGCCCGCGCGCAGCTCGGCAAGCCCTACCAGTGGGGGGCGACCGGGCCGGACGCCTACGACTGCTCCGGCCTGACGCTGGCCTCCTACCGCAGCGCCGGCGTGGCCCTGCCGCGCACCTCGGCCGAGCAGTGGAACGCCGGGCCGCACCCGGCGGGCATGGCCGACCTGCAGCCGGGCGACCTGGTGTTCTTCGGCAGCCCCATCCACCACGTCGGCCTCTACACCGGCGACGGCCTGATGATCGAGGCGCCCCATACCGGCGAGGTCGTGCGGGTCGCCTCCATCAACCGCCCCGACTACGCCGGCGCCACCCGCCCCACCGGCTGACCGCCGGCGAGCATGGCCAGCAGGGTGAGCGCGTCCCGGTCCCGGCTGCCGGGGGCGGCCTGGTAGACGACCAGGCGCTGCTCGCCGTGGGCGAGGTTGAGCAACCAGGCGCTGCTCGCCGTGGGCGAGGTTGAGCACCTCGGAGGTGAGGGTCAGCTCCCCGACCGAGGGGTGCCGGAAGGTCTTGCGGTCGGCGCCGCGCTTGACGCGCACGTCGTAGTGCCGCCACAGGCCGGCGAACTCCTCGCTCCGCTCGCCGAGCTCGCGCACCAGGGCGGCCAGGTCGGCGGCGTCGGGGTCGGCGGCGGCGACGGTGCGCAGGTGGGCGACGTTGTCGCGGGCGGCCTGCTCCCAGGCGGCGAACAGCTCGCGGGCGGCCGGGTGCGGGAACAGGTAGCGGATGGTGTTGCGCCGCCGGGGCGGCCACTGGCGGATGCCGGGCAGCAGCGCCAGGCCCTCGGGGTTGGCGGCCAGGATGTCGCTGGTGCGGCTCAGCACGAACCCGGGGCCGGTCGGCCGCGTCGGCACCCCCGAGGACGTCGCCCAGGCCTTCCTGGCGGTGATGCGCAACCCGTTCGTCACCGCCACCGTGCTGCACGTCGACGGCGGCCAGCGACTGGTGTGACGGCCGCCGGTCGTCCAAGATCGGCGCATGAGCATCCCGCAGAGCGGCATCTTCGCCCTCGGCACGGCCTCGCACGCCTACCTGGAGCTCGACCTGCGCGAGGGGGTCGCCGCGCCCGCGCTGGTGCGCGCCGTGGCGGGGCTGCGCGAGCCCCGCACCACCATGGGCGGTGTCAACCTGGTGGCCGGCTTCCGCCCGGAGCTGTGGCGGGCGGTCGCCCCCGGCGACGCCCCCGACGGCGTCGAGGGCTTCAACCGCGACCTGGTCGGCCCGGACGGCTACCGGATGCCCGCGACCCAGCACGACGCGGTGCTGTGGCTGTCGGGCAGCGCCTACGACGTGGTCTTCGACGCCGCCCGGGAGGCGATCGGCGAGCTCGGCCCGGTGGCGTCGGTGGCCAGGGAGACCTCCAGCTGGCCCTACCGGCACGACCGCGACCTCACCGGGTTCATCGACGGGACCGAGAACCCGAGCCTGATCGACGCGCCGGACGCCGCGGTGATCCCCGACGGCGGCCCCGGCGCCGGTGGCACCATCCTGCTGCTGCAGCAGTGGGCGCACGACGCGGCCGCCTGGGAGGCGCTGCCGGTGGCGCGGCAGGAGCAGGCGATGGGCCGCAGCAAGCTCGACAGCGTCGAGCTGGAGGACAAGGAGCCGCGGTCGCACGTCGGCCGCACCGACCAGGAGCGGCTCGGCAAGATCTTCCGGCGCAACATGCCCTACGGCACGGTCACCGAGCACGGCACGATGTTCGTGGGCTTCAGCGCCGAGCAGCGGCGGCTCGCCGCCATGCTGGAGAGCATGGCCGGGCTGACCGACGGCGACCGCGACCAGCTCACCTACTACACCAGGCCGCTCAGCGGCGCCTACTACTTCGTCCCCTCCACCCAGGCCCTGCGCCGCTGCGCCGGAGCATGACGCGCGCCGGGCGGCCACCGATCGCCAACCGCGCGCTGCTGCTGTTCTTCGTGGCCGCCTTCGGCTCGTCCACCAGCTTCTACCTGCTGCTGTCGGTGGTGCCGCTGTACGCCACCTCGGTCGGCGCCGGCGGGGTCGGGGCGGGAGCGGCGACCGGCACGCTGATGTTCGCCACCGTGGCCGGCGAGCTGGCCACGCCGCGGCTGGCGGCCAGGTTCGGCTACCGGCCGGTGTACGTGGCGGGCCTGCTGCTGCTGGGGGCGCCGGCGGTGGTGCTGGCCGGCTCGCGGCGGATGGCGGCGATTCTGGCGGTCTGCGCCGTCCGCGGCCTCGGCTTCGCGGTCAGCGTGGTGGTCGGCAGCGCGCTGGTGGCCTCGCTGGTGCCGCGCGAGCGCCGCGGTGAGGGGCTGGGCGTGTACGGGTTGGTCGTCGGGGTGCCCGCGGTGGTGGCCCTGCCGCTGGGCGTGTGGCTCGCCGGGCACGCCGGCTACCCGCCGGTGTTCGCCGCCGCCGCCGTGGCCGCGCTGGCCGGGCTGACCGACGGCGACCGCGACCAGCTCACCTACTACACCAGGCCGCTCAGCGGCGCCTACTACTTCGTC
>DASQWY010000701.1:0-20831 GCA_035640005.1 Actinomycetes bacterium | reverse complement strand
CTCCAGCGCCGCCCGCTCGGTGCTCGGGCCGCCCGGCGATGGCCTCGGTGGGATGCACACCGCCGACGACGCCTTCCTGTGCGTGCGTGGCGCCACCCTCCGGGACGGTCCCCACGACCTGCACGACCTCGCGCCGACCATCCTGGAGCTGTTCGG
This sequence comes from Actinomycetes bacterium, assembly GCA_035640005.1. Lineage (GTDB taxonomy): Bacteria > Actinomycetota > CALGFH01 > CALGFH01 > CALGFH01 > DASQWY01. The sequence continues at coordinate 20,675 of DASQWY010000701.1, read as the reverse complement.
CCTCGAGCCGGAGGGGTTCCAGGGCAGGAGCGTCCTCGCGCCCGCCGCCGCGACGATGGGCGCGGTGAGGGACGGACGATGACGGCCGACGCCAAACGCGCCAGGCGGAGCTCCAGGCGTCCCGGGCCTGGCCATGTGGTGGTCACCGGGGTCGCCGGGTTCATCGGCTCGTTCCTGGCCGAGGCCCTGCTCGACCAGGGGCACGAGGTGGTCGGCATCGACGCGTTCACGCCCTACTACCCGCCGGGCGAGAAGCGCGCCAACCTCCTGGGCCCGCAGCGGCGCGCCGGCTTCACGCTGGTCGAGGGCGACCTGCGCGAGCTGCCGCTGGAGGGCTGGCTCCAGGGCGGGGCGGTGGTGTTCCACCAGGCCGCCCAGCCGGGCGTGCGCAGCTCCTGGGGCGCGGGCTTCTCCAGCTACGTCGCCCACAACGTGCTCGCCACCCAGCGGCTGCTGGAGGCGTGCGTGCGCGCCGACGTGCCGCGCCTGGTCGCCGCATCCTCGTCGAGCGTGTACGGCGACGCGCCGAGCTACCCGACGACCGAGGAGTCGGTGACCCGGCCGGTGTCGCCCTACGGGGTCACCAAGCTCGCCGCCGAGCACCTCTGCCTCGCCTACGCGCAGCCGGCCGTGTCGCAGATGGCGGTGGCGACGCTGCGCTACTTCACCGTGTACGGCCCGCGGCAACGGCCCGACATGGGCTTCCGCCGCTTCCTGGAGGCCGCGTTCACTGGGCGGCCGCTGACCGTGTACGGCGACGGGGAGCAGACTCGCGACTTCACCTTCGTCGCCGACGCGGTCCGCGCCAACCTGCTGGCGATGACCGCCCCGGTCCGCGCCGAGGCGATCAACGTCGGCGGTGGCCGGCGCGTCACCCTGAACGAAGTGCTCGGAACCATCGGGCAGGTCACCGGCAGGCGGTTGCGGATCGAACGTCGCCCGGCCAGGCCGGGCGACGCGCGCGACACCGCCGCGGACGGGACCCGCGCGGAGGCGCTGCTCGGCTACCGGCCCGTGGTGGACCTCGCGACCGGTCTCGCGGTCCAGGCCTCCTGGGTCGCCGAGCGGCTCGGCGCGGCCGTCGGGCAGGGGCAGGTGACCAGGTGACCGCGGCGCCGGCCGGGGCCGGGGCCGGGGACCGGGTCCGGGTGCTGCACGTGATCACCCATCTTGGACGTGGTGGCGCGACCGACAACACGCTGCTGACCGTCGCCGGGCTGGACCGCTCGCGATACCGGGTGGACCTCGCCGCTGGCCCGGGCGAGCTGGAGGCGGAGGCGCGAGCGGCCGCCGACCGGCTGTTCCTGCTGCCGGGGCTGGCCCGGGCGCTCGGCCGGCCCGCGGACCTGCGGGCCGCCGCGGCGTTGTGGCGCCTGGCCGGGGGCTACGACATCGTGCATACCCACACCTCCAAGGCGGGCGTGCTCGGCCGCTTCGCCGCGCGCGCCCGCAAGGTGCCGGCGGTGCTGCACACCATCCACGGGTTCCCCGTCCATCCCGGCATGAGCTGGCCGGTCCGGCAGGCGCTGCTGGCGGTCGAGGGTCTCGCCGCCGGCTGCACCGACCGTGTCGTCGTGGTCTGCGAGGCCAACGCCCGCGAGGCCCTGGCGCTCGGGATCGCCACGCCGGAGCAGCTCGCGGTAATCGTCAGCGGCGTGCCGACGGCGGCGGTCGCGTCCGGCGACCGCGCCCGGGGCCGGGCCGCGCTCGGTCTCCCGGAGGACGCGCCGGTGGTCGGCACCGTCACCCGCCTCATGCAGCAGAAGGCCCCGCTCGACTTCGTGGCCGCCGCCCGCCGGATCGTCGCCGCTGACCCGGCCGCGCACGTGCTGGTCGTCGGTGACGGCCCGCTGCGCGCCGACGTCGAGCGCGCTGCCACCGGCGAGCCCCGCATCCACCTGCTCGGCTTCCGTGACGACGTCCCCGACCTGCTCGCGGCGACCGACGTGGTGGCCTTCAGCTCGTTGTGGGAAGGGCTCGGCCGGGCGCTCACCGAGGCGGTGCTCGCCGCCAAGCCAGTCGTGGCCACCGCCGTCAACGGTGTGCCCGACCTGGTCGTGGACGGCACCAGCGGCTACCTGGTACCGCCTGGCCGGCCGGACCTGCTGGCCGAGCGGACCCTCGCGGTGCTTGGCCTGCCCGACCGCGGCGCGTCCCTCGGCGCCGCCGGCGCGGCGCGGATCCGTGGCCGCTTCGACGTCACCGAGATGGTCGCCGGCATCGACGCGCTGTACCGCGAGGCGCTCGGCCAGCAGGTCCGGCCGGCCGGCACGGAGGCGCAGGTGGCGCCGCGGTGACCACCTTGGCGCTCGCCGCCGCGGTCGCGCTGCTGCCGCTACTGGTGCCGCGCGGGCCGGGCAACACCTCGCCGGCGGACCTGTTCGCCGCCGTGTTCCTGCTGCTGGCCCTGCTCGCCCTGGCGCAGCGGGGACGGCGGCTGCGGGTGCCGGCCGCAGGCGCCGTCGCCCTGATCCTGGCCGGCAGCGTGCTCGCGCTGGCGCTCAGCGGCCAACCCGACGTCGGCCTGCTGACCCTGCTGGTCGACACGTACCTGCTGCTGCTGTTCATCGCGATCACCAACCATCTGAGCGGCGGGCGCGCCGAGCGGCTGCTGCGGCTGATCCTGATCGTCTGGACGGTCGCGGCGCTGCTGTGGGCGGCGGTGCTGCTGGCCGGCTATTTCCACCTGCTGCCGCACGGCGTGGAGCACCTGCTCCAGATCCGGGCGCACTCTCGGCGCGGCGCCGGGGTCTCGCGCAACAACCCCAACCTGGCCGGCAGCTACATGATGACCTCGGTCTTCGTGCTGCTCGCCTCGCCCTGGCCGCGGCGCCGGCCGCTGCGGCTGCTCGCCGCCGGCTGGCTGCTGTGGGCGATGTTCGTGACCGGATCGCTCGGCGGGCTGCTCGGGCTCGCGGCCGGCGGCGCCACCTGGGCGCTCGGCAGCTACCTGCGCGGTGGGCGGACCGTCCAGCAGGTGCGGGGCCTGGCCGGCGTCGCCCTGCTGCTGGGCGCGCTCGGCCTGGCCGGGCTGGTGCTGGCGGCCGGGGTGCCGCGGGTCGGCCTCGCCGACGTGAACACCGTCTCCCAGCAGGCCAAGGGTGGCGTGCTCAACAACAGCGTCGGCCGGGCCGACAAGTCCTTCTCCGGCCGCCTCGTCCTCTGGTCGGAAGCGGTGATCAAGACGGGCCCGCGGGCGATCGTCGGGGTCGGGCCCGGCGAGGCAAAGGGCGAGCTGCAGATCTCCAACGGCTCCGTCAACCACGACACCGGGTCCCTGACCACCCACTCGCTGCACTCCGACTATCTCGGCTTCCTGATCGAGCGCGGCATCCTCGGCGAGGCCGGGCTGCTGCTGCTGTACGCCGCGCTGGCGCGGCGGGTCTGGCAGGTGCTGCTCGTCGGCAGGCGCCGCCGGATCGGCGTGGCCGCGCTCGGCTCCGCGGTCGTCGCCAACGCCGCCGACAGCCTCTTCCACGAGACCTTCCACTTCCGCCACGCGGTCGTGCTCTTCGGCCTGCTCTGGGTGGCCGCCGAGCTGAAGCCGCCCGCACCGGAGCCCGCCGCCATCCCCGCTGCCCCGGAGGAACCCCATGCTGTCGCTCGATCGTGAGGCCTGGCTGGTCCAGGCCGACAGCGAAGCGCCGGAGGCGCTCGCGATCGCGCTGCCGCGCGCGCCCCTGCGGACCGTGTCGCCGGCCGGGATGGCCGATGGGCGCCGCTTCCGGCTGCGCGGCAGCCACCTGGTCGTGACCGGGGAGGCGCTGCGCGAGGAGCGCACCGCCGACGCGCTCGCGGAGTTGGCGATCTCCGGGATGCGGCTGCTGCGGCCGCGCGACTACTACGAGCGGACCCGTCGCCGGGTGATGCTCGAGGAGCTGGACGAGTCCTGGTTCCTGTTCGACCGCCCGCTGCGGCGGCGGCCGGTCTATGCGGCCGTCAAGGCGCTGGTGGACGTGCTCGCCGGGCTGGCGGGCAGCAGCCTGGCGGTGCTGCTGATCCCGGTGGTGTGGCTCGTGTACCGGTTCGGACGGCCCGAGGACCGCGGCCCGGTCTTCTACGTGCAGGAGCGCATCGGCTTGCGCGGCAAGCCGTTCCGCATGGTGAAGTTCCGCACCATGCGGGTCGACGCCGAGGCCGACGGCCCGGCGTGGGCCAGGGTCGACGACGACCGGGTGACCAGGTTCGGGCGCCTGCTGCGCTCCACCCACCTGGACGAGCTGGCGCAGTTCTTCAACGTGCTGCGCCGCGAGATGAGCGTGATCGGCCCACGCCCGGAACGGCCGGTGTTCGTGCAGCTCCTCGGCCGCGCGATCCCCCACTTCGACCGGCGCCACCTGGTCCGCCCCGGGGTGACCGGCTGGGCGGTGGTCCGTTTCGGCTACAGCGACTCGATCCGCGACAAGTGGATCATCCACGAGCACGACCTCTACTACATCAAGCACCGCTCGGTCCTGCTCGACCTGGAGATCGCCGCGCGGACCGTGCTGGTGATGCTCACGCGGCGGGGCCAGTGACCGGTGAGGCGGCGTCCGCGGTCGGTCGTGACGCGACCACGCGGGTCGCCGGAGGCGCCGCGGTCGCGCTCGCCGGTGGTGGGCTGTCGTTCTGCCTGACGACGGCCTATCAGGTCGCGGTCGCGCGCGCCCTCGGCACGGTCGGGTTCGGGCTGTACGTGCTCGCGCTCGCCGTCTCCACCTTCCTGGCCGAGGCGTGCGACCTCGGGCTCGACTACGGCGTGCTGCGGTTCGGGGCGATCGCCCGCGGCGCCGGCGACCCGGGCCGGCTCCGGGCGGTGGTCCGGCGCGGACTGCTCGGCGCCTTCACGGCCGGCTCGCTGGCGAGCGGGCTGCTGATCGGTGCCGCGGGGCCGGTCGCGCGGGCCTTCGGCAAGCCGGGCATGATCCCGGTCCTGATCCCGCTGGCGCTGGCGATCCCGTTCACCGGCACCGCCGAGGTCGCGCGCTCCGCCCTGCGGGGCATGGGCCGGGCGGCCCCGTCGGTGGCGTCCGACTCGCTGATCACCCCTGGCCTGCGGCTGGGCATGGTCCTGGTTGCGCTCCACGTCGCACCCGGCCCGCCGCACGTGGCGGTCGCCTACGCCATCACCGAGGTGGTCGCGCTGCTCGCCACGCTCGCCTTGCTGCTGCGGGCGCTGCGCCGCGAAGGCCGACGGCGCCGACGGCGGAGCCGGAGCAGGACCAAGGCCGGGACGCCCGGGCTGTTTCGCTACTCGCTGCCAATGTCCCTGAACCGCCTGATCCTCTATACCAACAACCAGACCGAGGTGCTGGTCCTCGGCCTGCTGCGGCCCGCCGGACCGGTCGGGGTGTTCGGCGTCGCCCGGCGCCTGTCGATGCTGGTCGGGTCGCTGCTCGCCTCGATCAGCGTGCTGTTCAACCCGATCGTCGCCGACCTGCACCACAATCGCCACCACATCGAGCTGGACCGGCTGTTCAAGGCCTCCGCCCGCTGGCTGTTCACCTTCGGGTTCCCGCTCTGCCTGATCGAGATCGAGTTCTCCCGCGACCTGCTGCACGTGTTCGGCAGCGGCTTCTCCAGCGGCGCGACGGCGCTGGCGATCCTCGCGATCGGCCAGCTCGTCAACGTCGGCACCGGCACCGTGGCCGGGCTGCTCGCAATGGTCGGGCGAGCCCGCATGAGCGTGATGAACTCGGTGTTCTTCCTCAGCCTCTCCCTGGCGCTCGACTTCCTGATGATCCCGCACTGGGGCATCCTCGGCGCCGCCATCGCAAACGCGACCTCGCTCGCCGCCGTGAACGTGCTGCGTGTCGTCCAGGTCCACCGGGTGCTCGGGATCTTCCCGTACGACCGCGCCTTCCTGCGGCCGCTCGGGGCCGGGCTGATCGGCGGCACGGTGGCGCTGCTGCTTCCGCTTGCGGGCATGGATCCGCTCCCCCGGCTGGTTCTGCGCATGCTGGTCCTCGGCGCCGCCTACATCGGCGCGCTGGTGGCCTTCGGGATCGACCCGGTCGACCGGGAGGTCGCCAAGGCCTTCCGGGACCGCCTGCGCCGCCGCCCGGCGCCCGCCTCCGGCGCGGGGGCGGGCGCGCCGGACGAGCCCGTGTCGGCCAGGGGGTGAGCTGCCGGTGAGCTGGAGCAGGGCCCGCCAGACCACCGTCATCGGCGCGGGCCTGCTGGCCTTGGCGCTCGCCGGTGCCGCCCTGGTCCTCACGCCCTGGCTCGCCGGGCGGCTGTGGCCGGCGGCGACACCGGTCACGGCCTCCACCCTGCTGGTCGGCCCGCCGCCCTCGACGGCCGCGGGGGGCCCCGGCCCGGCGGCGCCGAGCGCGAGCGCGTGCCTCGCCCGCCCGCACACGTTGCGCGTCAGCGGTGTCCGCGCCGACCAGTACAAGGCGGCGTCGCCGGTGAGCGACAGCACCTACGACCTTCGCGGCCTGGTCGCGACCGGGTTTCCCGCCAAGACGCTGTACCCGCTCGCGTTCGGCAACATCCTCCACGGGCGGTCGATCGGCCCGCCCGCGGAGCACCTGTGCGTCATCGGTGGCGAGGTCGTCGGCCAGCAACCCCGCTCCCTGACCTGGCAGCAGGTCAAGCACCGGTACGACGGCGACGGCATGCGCGTCGCGGCGGACGGCTGGTACGTGGTGGACGGCCTGCGGGCCGACAACGTCGAGGACGGCTTCTCCCCGTTCGGCAACGGCTTCGTCGGTCGCAACCTCTACTTCAGCTACATCCGCGACGACTGCATCGAGAACGACGCCATCTCGGGCGGCTACGTCGCCGACAGCCTGTTCGACGGCTGCAGCATGGGCCTGTCGGAGCGGCCGAGCAGCGGGTTCGAGCCGACACCGCCACCACCCGGCGAGACCTTCACCATGGACCACGTGCTGCTGCACCTCCAGCCCATGCCGCGCGACGAGCAGACCCCGGACCACCTCGGCAACGGCCAGCTCTTCAAGTGGTCGAGGTGGTCCAACCGCCTGGTGCTCCGCGACTCGGTGTTCTGGGTGGAGCGGGCGTCGATGAACGGCGCCAGAGCCATGGGCTTCCCGGAAGGCACCGTCGCGCACGACGTCACCCTGGTGTGGACCGGCCCCGGCGGCTATCCCGCCCCGGTCCCCCCCGGCGTCACGGTCACCAAGGACCGCAAGGTCTGGGACAACGCCCGCAGATCCTGGCTCGCGCGCCACGACTACCCGCGGAACTGACCCTCACCCCAGCCACAGGCCGACCAGGTCGCGCCCGATCAGCTCGGAGAGGGCCGCCACGTCAGCGCGGTAGCGAGCCCGCAGGCGGTCCCGGTCGGCCTCGGACATGGGTGGCGGCTCCTTGGCGCCGTTGCGGCCACCCTCCAGGACCAGGCGCTGCACCCCGAGGGCCTTCAGGCGCTCGACGACCGGGTGGAGGCCGTAGCGGTGCAGGGAGCGGGAGACGTGGTAGGCGACGTTCGCGGCCTTGAGCGACCGGGGCGTGTGGTGCTCGTTGCTCCTGCCGGTCGTCTTGGCGGCGCGGAACCCGGGGTCGACCCCAAGGATCTGGTAGAGGCGCCGCAGGTACCCGAACGGGTCGTCGCGGGCGTCGTCCAGGACGAGCAGGTGCAGCCGCTCCGCCGGGAACAGTTCACGCCAGGGCCGCAGGCAGCGGAAGTACTCGCCGCTGGCGACGACGTCCGGCGCGGTGTCGCAGGCCTGGCTGAACGAGAGGCCGGCTGGGATGTCGCCCTTGCGCCACAGGTGCAGGTACCGCGACCAGGCACGGTCGAGGGGGTTGCGCAGCGAGGCGATCACCGTCGCCTGCGGCAGCACCTGGGCCAGCCGGCGCGGCACCAGCGGATGGGCCAGGTAGGTCGAGGTGGTCTCCCCGATCCGCCGCTGCCCGCGGTAGCCGCGGAAGTAGTGGGCATACCACTCGACGCCCCGGTCGAAGTAACGGTCGAAGAAGAAGATCTCGTGGACGTCCGGGCTCATGTGGACGTCGGGGTGCTCGCGCAGGCAGTCGTTCAGCCAGACCGTGCCGCCCTTCTGGGCGCCGACGATCACGAAGTCGGGCAGGATCACGCGTCGCACGGTCGCTCAGCCGCCGACCAGGTCCTGGCGGCGGGGGATGTGCCCGGTCCGGGCGATGATCACGCTGCGGACCAGCGCGACCGTGGGGAACGCGACCGCGTAGAACATCAGGACCATCCCGCGGAGGGTCGTCTCCATCCGGCCGAGGTGGACCGTGTGCACGCCGAGCGTGGTCACCACCGCCGCGATCACCTGGTAGGTGAGGAGGGCCTGGATGCCGCGTAGCCCGACGAGGGCCCGCGCCACGCGCCGCCGCAGCCCCCTGACGGGGCGCTCGGACTGGACCACGTAGGGGTCCTCGATGTCCGAGCGGCCCGCGTTGGCCCGGTACCAGACGTCGACCGCCTCCTTGTCCAGGAAGAACCCCAGCAGGATCAGCGTGCCGAGCAGCAGGTCGCGGGGAGCGTCGGCGGGATCCTTGGTGCCGAGCCAGGTGCCGACCACCGCGCTGTAGATGACCACCGGCTTGACCAGCCGCCCGACCATCAGGTCGTAGTAGGCGCCCAGCGGGCTGGTGAGCTGCTTCACCCGCGCGACCTCGCCGTCGACGTAGTCGAACAGGATGTGGAGCTGGTAGAGCAGCAGGGCGGCCACGGCGGGGGCGATACCCCGCGGGAACAGCAGGAACGCCCCGGCGGCGACGCCGAGCACGGCGGAGACCAGGGTCAGCTGGTTCGGCGTGACGTTCGGCAGGTGGTGCAGGATCCAGCGTGTCACCCGCACGGATACCCGCGGCATGACGTAGCGCATGCGCACGCCGGCCCGGAACGGCTCGCGCTTGGCAAGCACGCGGATCTCCTCCAGCGAGTAGGACATGGAGTCTCCTCTCAACGGGGCGTCGCGGACCGTGTCGCTCACGCGGCCGGCTCCCAGATCGTCACGGTCCGGCCCGGTTCCGCTTTGGTCCAGGCGTGGTAAAGCGCGTCGTCCAGGTCTTGGGCGCCGTGGACGACGAATTCCTTGGCGCCGAGCGCGCGCTCGAGCAGCGGCCACAGCGCCGGCTGGCGGAACAACTCCAGCGCCCGCGCGAAATGCGCGATGCGCGCGCGGTTGCAGCCGAGGAAGGTGAGGCCCTTGGCGATCATCTTGCGCGCGTCGAACAGGAACGGCCGCTCGGACGGGCCGAACAGCACGCCACGCCCGCCCGGCCGGAGCGCCTCCGTGGCCAGCGTCATGGTCTCCAGGGCGGCGTCCCCGCCGACGCACTCGAAGGCGACGTCGATGCCACCCTCGCGCAGGGTGGCGGCCTGGCCGTCCTCGATCGGGGTGGCCAGCCCCTCGACGGTGCCGGCGCGAGCTTCCCAGCGGTGCCCGGTGATGAGGACGTCCTCCGGCTCGGCCCCCAGGACTGCGCGCAACGCGATGACCGTGAGGATGCCCATGGTGCCGTTGCCCAGGACGAGGAAGCGGCCGCCGGCGGGCCAGGCTGCCTGCTCCAGCCCGGCGAGGACGGTGGCCATCGGCTCGGTCAGGACCGCGAGGCTGTCCGGCACCGCCGCCGGCACCGGGACCGCGCAGGCGGCCGGATGGACGAAGGCCGTGCGGGCCATGCCGTCGGCGTTGCTCGACAGGAACCTGCCGGCGAGGCAGTAGTTCTCGCCGGCCCCGCCGGGCCGGCAGGCGTAGCAGGCCCGCTCCGGGCTCGGGTAGCGCTCCGGGTCGGCGAGGGTGCAGGGGATGTTCGGTGATGGCACGACCCGCTGGCCGACCTGGAGCCCTGCTCCCGGCCCGCCGCCGATTGCCACCACCTCGGCGACCGCCTCGTGGAGCAGTGCGATCGGCAGCTTGGCGAGGAGCGCGCTGCGTTCCCGCGTGCCCGAGTACAGCTTCAGGTCCGACCCGCAGATGCCAACCCGCAGCGGCCGCAGCAGCACCGAGCCGGCGTCGAGCGGCCCGGTCGGCTCGTCGAACGGCCGCACCAGGAACGGCCGCGTCAGCCGGAACACGGTCGCCGTGACGCCGCCGTCGACCGCGGCCCTGACCCGAGCCCCCGCCGCGCCCATCGGTCCCCCAGGCACCAAGCCCTACCGCTACAGCCGGCCCCGGCGGCGGGCCTCGAGCACCTGCTGGGCGAACAGCCAGTCCACGTAGGTGGTCACCTTGAAGCCCTCGAAGGTGCCCTCCACGCAACGGACCTGCCCGCCGATCGCGAGCACCAGCTGGGCGTCGTCGGTGGCTGCGTCCATGCCGCTGGCGCGAGCCTGCTGGTGCGCGCGGGTGAGCAGCTCGTAGCGGAACGCCTGCGGCGCGTAGCCGTTGCGCAGGTTGGTCCGGTCGGGGATGCCGGTGATGAAGCCGTCGCGCTCCTCGACGATGGTGTCGAGGGTCGGCACGACCACGTCGGCCGCGCCGTACACCCGGGCCGCTTCGATCGCCTCGACGATCGACTTCTCCGAGGAGAACGGCCGCACGCCGTCCTGCACCACCACGATCTCGCACGGGTCGATCGCGGCCAGGCCCTTGGCCACCGACTCCTGCCGGGTGCTCCCGCCAGGGATGAACTTGCGCACCTTGAGGTAGCCGTAGGTCGAGCAGATGTCGTAATAGAGCTGCTCGTAGCGGGCGTTGATGACCAGCGCCACCTCGTCGATCACCGGCAGCGCCTCGTAGGTGTCAAGGCAGTAGGCGAGGATCGGCTTGCCCTCGATCTCAGCGAACTGCTTCGGGACGAAGGAGCCGTGGAAACGGCTGCCGCTCCCCCCGGACAGCACGATGGCCGTGACCTCCGCCACGATGCCACCCCCTCCCGCTCGCCGGATCCGGGTCGTCCAAGCTGGGGCGAGCGTAGGGGGCGCCGCGCCGGCCGCCATCGCCTGCGCAGCGTAGCCGCCGCTTGCGTCGTTCGGGAGGCGCGGCCGCGAGCGCGGATCGTAGCGGGCGGATACGCTCGCTGGCCCTCCAGTCGCCAGCGGTGCGGCGCTAGCGTGCGAGCATGTCGCAGTCCGATCCCAGCCTCCCCCTTTCGGTGGACCACGTCTGGGCGAACGCGCGCGTGCTGCTTCCCAGCGGGCGCGCCGCCGCCGCCTGTCAGCTCGGCGGCGACCGCCTCGGGCCGCACCTCGCCGAGTTGGCCGACCTCGCGGTGGTGGTCGGCCCGGCGGTGCGCGCGGGTGCCGGCTGGACGGCGGTGCGGACGCCCGCGGATCGTGCCCCCTTCGCCGACGGCAGCTTCCCGCTGGTCGCCATCGAGGACCTGGACGCCGCCGGTGGGCCGTCCGGCGCCTTGATCCTGGAGGCGCGGCGAGTCTGCAAGCCGGGCGGGACCGTGCTCGTCGGGCTCAGGCTGGGTCCTCGCCGCCCGCTCCTGCCGGCGGCGCTGCGCGGCGCGCTGCGCGACGCTGGCTCGGCCGGCCGCGACGGACGCCAGGGCGAGGTGCTGGTGGCGCTGCCGAGCCAGCGGCGCCCCGCGTTCCTGCTTCGTGCGAGCGACCGCGATCCGGTCCGCTACTTCGTGCGCCGGGTCGCCTTCGCCTACCGGCAGCCGAACCACTCCGGCGTCCGCGTGCGGCTGCAGCAGGCGCGCAGCCGCGTCGCGCTGGCCGCGCCGCCGCCGCTGGCGGTGCGTGGCGCACCGGGCCGGCTGGTCGTCCTGCCCGCCACCCCCACGGTCGTGGCGTCCCCCTCCACGGCCGTGGGGCCCCCTTCCACGGCATGGGGGCCCTCCGCCTCGGTGGTGCCGCGGTCGCTGCTTGATGGCGTCTGCGCGCTGGTGCGGGACTCCTGGGCGACCTTCGGCCTGGGCGGGCCCAGGCCCGAGCGGCTCTCGCCGCTGGTCGTTGGGCATCGCCGCCCGACCACGGGAATGGTGACCGTGCTGCTGTTCCGCACGGGAGACCGTTCCCCCAGCGTCGTCGCCAAGCTGCCACGCTACGGTCCGACCGGCGAGCCGCTCCGCCGCGAGGCGGCGAACCTGGAGCGGGTCCGGAACGCGATTGCGGTCGGTGAGCCCGCCGGCGCGGTCCGGGAAGCCATTCCCCGCCCCCTTGGCCTCCATGACGTGGACGGCACCGAGGTGCTGCTGCAGACCGGCATGCCCGGCGTGCACCTGGTCGCCGCGACCACACGCGGGCGGCCGCACCCGGCGAGGCTCGCCCGCCGGCTCGACCTGCTGCTCGACTGGTGCCTGCACCTGCAGGCCGCTTCCGCCCGCCGGGTGACCATGGACGACGCGCTGCTCACCGGCAAGCTCGAGCCGCTCGCCGCCGAGGGGCTCGCCGCCATGGGCGGCGACCCGCGGGTCGCCGCGCTGCTCGACCACTCCCTGGAGGCCGCCGCCGGCCTGCGCGGCACGGCGCTGCCGCTGGTCGTCTGCCACGGCGACTACTGGGCCGGCAACGTCATGGTCGCCGGGGGCAGGGTCCGGGGCGTGATCGACTGGGAACGGGCCGCCCTGGACGAGCTGCCGCTCTGGGACCTGGTCAAGGCGGCCGGCTCGGCCGCCTACCACCTCGACCGCTACCGTTCGCTGCCACGCCACGGCCCTGGCGCCCTACCGGGCTGGCGCGACCTCGGACCCTGGGCCGGCATCGGCGATCCGGTGTTCGCGCGCAGCTTCCGGGCCGCGTTCGTGCAACGGAACTGGCTTGCCGATGTCATCCGTGACGCGCTCACCCGTGCGTTCGGGCGGGGCGGCATCCCGCTCGGCTGGCTGCCGGTCGCGCTCACCTTCTACCTGGTCCGTCAGGTCGTCCAGGCATCCGACTCGCCCCGCTCGGTGGCCGGCTGGGGATCGGTGCTGCGGGCGCTTGCGGCCGCCCCGGGCACCTGGGCCGACGAGCTGGCGCGGACGTCGGCGCCGGTCACCTCATCGACATCGACCACAGGAGCGCTGCATGGCCGAGGCTGAGATCGACGCGGCTGCCGGGACCCTCACCCCAACCGATCAGGCGGCGCAGGGGCCGGCCGCCGACTGGGTGGCATCCTTCCTCGCCGCCCTGTTCACCGCGCTCGACGGTGCGGGGCTGCGCTGGGTGGTCCTGCGCAACCATCAGGACCTGCCCGACCGGGCCGGCCACGACGTCGACCTGCTCGTCCACCCTGCCGACGCGCCGCGGGTCGATCCGCTCGTCCGAGCGGTCGTGACGCGGCAGGGCCTCGCCTTGCTGCGCGCCTACGCGGGCATCGAGCACGAGACCTTCGACGTCGCCGCCGGTGACCTGAGCGGGCGCCTGCTGTTGCACGTCGACGTCCAGACCGCCGCCCGCTACCGCGGCAGGCTGCTGGTCGACGGCGGCGACCTGCTCGCCCACACCCGAGCGGTGCCGGCCCGCGGTGGCGTGCCGCTGCGCCTACCCGAGCCGGCGATGGAGGCGTACGCGCTGCTGTTGCACGCCGCCCTGCACAAGGGCGCCCTCAAGGCCAAGTACGCCGCCCGGGTCGCCGAGCTGGGCGACGCCGACCCGGGCGGCCTGGAGCGCCTCGCAAGCGAGCGCCTCGGCGCGGCCGTGGGCGCCCGCCTCGCCGCCGTGCGCGGCGAGGCCGAGCTGCTCGCCTTGCGGCCGGACCTGCGCCGCGCGCTGCGGCGCCGCTACCCAGCGAACCCGGCCCGCCAGGCCTGGTTCCGGATGCGCAGCGGCGCCCGGCAGACGCGCCTGCGCCTGCGACCTCGGGGAATGTTCGCGGCGTTCCTCGGACCCGACGGGTCCGGCAAGTCGAGCCTCACCGACCTGCTCGTCGAGCGTCTCAGCGGCCACGAGGACGTCCTCAAGGTCCACCGGGTCTACATGGGCAGCGGCCAGCCGCTGCTGCCGAGCCGCAAGCTGACGCGTCGGCTGCACGGCAAGACCGGCCCGAAGGCCGCCTCCACGCCGATCACGGTGCGGGATGTCTCGCCCCGCCGGCTGCGTGGACCGCTGCACGTCATGGCCGACGAGGTCCTGCGCTACTGGGTGCACGTCAGGCCACGCCTGGCGCCCCACGGCGTGGTGCTGACCGACCGCTATGCCTACGACGTCCTTCGGGTGAACAACCCGACGCTGCAGAAGCCCTGGTTCCGCCGGCTGGCCGTGGCGGTCATCCCGAGCCCCCAGCTCACCTTCTTCCTGGAGGGCGATCCCGAGGTGATCGCCGCCCGCAAGCGGGAGCTGACCGTGGCGGAGACCACCCGCCAGCTGCACGCGTACCGCAAGCTGGCCGGCGTGGTGCCGAACTTCCGCCCGGTCGTGCTGACGGTCCGCGACGACCGGGAGCTGCGCGGCGTGGCCCGCGAAGTGCTGGGCGCCTATGCCCGGCGGAACCGCGGGTTGGTGCCCTGGTAAGGCCTACGCCTCGCCGCCGACCTGCACCAAGCGGTGCTGGATCGCGAAGATCGCCGCTTCCAGCTTGGAGTGCACGCCGAGCTTGACCAGGATGCTCTGCACGTGCGTGCGCACCGTGTGCATCGACAGGAAGCACGTGTCGGCGATCCGCTGGTTGGAGTACCCGGCCGTGACCAGCTTCAGCACGTCCCGCTCGCGCGCGCTCAGCGTGCTCACCATCAGCTCGATCTCCGGCTCGCGGCAGTAGACCGGCTTCGGCAGCGTGCAGGAGACGAAGACGTTGTAGTCCTCGACGAACCTCCGGATCGCCGCCACCAGCTCCTCGTCAGAGCGGTCACGGAGCATCTCCGCGTCAGCGTCGGCGTCCTCCAGGATGGACTTGGTCCGCTCGGGGGTCGAAAGCGCCAGGATCCGCGAACTCGGCGTCGCCGCCCTGGTCCCGGCGATCGCCCCCAGCAGATCCTCGCGCGACGACTGCAGGTCGAGAACGAGCACATCCGGCCGGTCACCGCGCATCACCCGCAGACCGGTGTCGCCGTTTCGGGCGATGCCGACGACGGCGAGGTCGTCCTCGTCCTGAAGCAGCAGCCGCAGCCCTTCGACGACCGTCTCGTGACGGTCGACGAGAACAATCTTTACAGGTTTGGCACCCTCTTCTCTCACGGCCTCTTCCAGTTCCAACACTGCCTCTTTCATCGCCAGATCCCGGCAGCAAAATATGGGCCATAGCCGCGGGCCCGAGCCGTCTAGGGCACGAGAAATACGCGGACGAATCCCGAAATACCTTCGGCGGCCGCCACGGCAGGCTCAGGCGGGCGTTGTCGGAACGGGGCGCTCAAGACCATGGCTCAGCCCTCCCACCAGGTCGGCCAAGCCAACGTCACCTCGCGGTGTGGCGCAGATGGCCTTGGCGCTCATGTTGCATAGCGTTCATGTTGAATTCAACGCGACGCTACGTGTTTGCCACGAAACGGACAGTGGCGCTAGTACCCGCCTATGTCAAGGACGGATCACGAGCACGCTGTCTGACGTAGGAGGAGCACTGCACTTGCAGATGGTGTTCCCTGTTTCGGCACCCTGCGATCGTCGCGATTGCGTATCCTGCGTTTTTTCTTCGGTGGCTGAGACCATGAGAGCGCGAGCATCCGTCGGCCATTGCCGAGGGATGGCACCGAGCCAATTCATCGAGGGCTGGCTGCACGTGCTTCCGCGATAGCTATCAGCAAAGCAACCGAGCAAAGCAACCGAGCGCCCGGAGGCCCTCCGCGCTTACTCGGCGGTGGAGGAAGGCCGGTTCCGGTGCCGCCAGCCCACCGTCGGGCGGGCTGGCGGCAGGGATCATTGGCTGGAGGCGTTGTGGCAGGCTTGGCTGCCGGAATCGGTGAAGGTCTTGCCGGCCTCCGGGATGAACTGCCAGTCGTAGCCGCCGGCGTGCAGGGTCAGCCGGAGGACCCCATAGGCCGACGCGTTGCGCGCCTCGGCGTTGGGCGGTGGGGTCGAGGCCGAGCTTCGCCGCGACTACCGCACGCTCCGGGAGATGGGCGAGTACTACCCCTGTCGACGACAGCGGCGTTCCTGGCCGCAGCGCTCTTCGACCAGGGACAGCTGGAGGAGGCGGACCGATTCACCCGCGCAAGCGAGGAACTTGCCACCGAGGGCGACATCACCTCGTAGTTCCTGTGGCGGACGGTTCGCGGGAAGATCCTGGCCCACCGGCTTGGGTCGTGGGAGCTGGGGTGCCCTGTGACCAGTCGACCTGCTTCAAGAGCAGGTAATGACGAGTTTTGGTGCTTGGGTGGTGGAGCCTTGCTTGGAGAAGTAGCGCACCCCGTCCGAGGATGTGGAGGACACGCGGAAGGCAACCGGGCCGGGGCCGGTGACCGCCTGGGTGACGTCGAGGGAGTAGGTGGTGTTGATCGCCACCGCTCCCAGCGATCCCACCGCAGTGCCGGCCGCGGGGGCGGTGTCCCACGTCACGGTGGCCTCGTTCCAGTCGGTGCCGGTGGTGAAGAAGTTGCCGCCGGAGGGGGAGGTGTCGCTACTGCCGCTACCGACGGTCAGCCGCAGCGAGGCGGCGGTGATGGTGCTACAGCCGGTGAGCGCGACGTCGAACCGCACCAGGAATTGGTCCACCGGGCTGTTGTCGGCGACCAGCCTGGTGGCCGCGCCGAAGTTGGTGGTGGGTGCAGCCTGCTCCACGTAGGCGTCGTCAGTGGGGTCGAAGGTCAACGTCCCCGGGCTCGGGGTAGTGACGCTTGCGCTGTTGGATCTGGCGGACTCATTCGCGGCGGCGTCCACCGCGCTGACCTGGTAGCTGTAGGTCGCGCCGGCGGCCGCCGTGGCGTCGGTGAAGCTGGTGGTGGTGCCGGTGTTGGCCAGGAAGGCGCCGTCGCGGTAGATCCGGTAGCCGGTGACGCCGACGTTGTCGGTGCTGGCGGTCCACGACAGATTGACTTGCGCGCCGCTGGGGGCGGTCGCGGTCAGGCCGGTCGGCGCCGTCGGCGGCGTGGTGTCACCACCGCCACCATGGCAGGTGGCGCTGCCGGAGTCGGTGAAGGTCTTGCCGGCTTCTGGGATGAACTGCCAGTCGTAGCCGGCGGCGTGCAGGGTCAGCCGGAGGACCCCGTAGGCCGTGTTGTTGCGCGCCTCGGCGTTGGGCGGCGGGGTCGAGGCCAGGGAGCTGTGGCTCTTGCCGCCGGTGCCGACGATGAACTCGCGGATGCCGGCGGGGTCGGCCACCTGGGAGGGGTCCATCGGCGCGAACCGCTCGTAGATGTGCTGGTGGCCGACGAGCAGCACGTCGGCGTGGACGGCGTAGAGGATCTTGACGAGGGGGTTCGTGCTGCTCGAGGTGCCGCCACCGTCGGTGAAGTACGGGCGGTGCCAGTAGGCCAGCGTGCAGGCGGCCGGGTGGGCGGCCAGGTCGGCCTTGAGCCACAGGCCTTGCGGCGAGCTGGACTTGCAGCCGCCGACCTGGCTGCACTCCGAGTTGAGCACGACGACGTGCCAGCTGCCGAGGTCGTAGCTGTAGTACCCCTTGCAGGCCTGGGTGCAGGGCTGGTCCAGCGGGGAAGCGGCGGCGCCGAAGTAGGTGTAGTAGCCGGACGCGCCCGGGGTCGAGCACGTCGAGCCGACGTACTCGTTGTCGCCGACGGCCGGGTGGCTGATCGCGTTGAACGGGCCCCAGGTCTTGTCGTAGACCTGGGAGAAGGCGCTCAGCTCGCCGCAGTTGTACTGCGTGTCCCCTACCGGCAGCACCGCGTCGTAGCCGCCCGCGGCCAGTAGGTTGGCGGTGTCCTGCTGGTGGCATTTCGACGAGGTCCTGGTCGCCGGCGGCGCGCAGGCGATGTCGCCGGCGGCCGCGATCACCGGTTCGCTCACGCTCTCGCTCTGGCTCTGGGCGACGGCCTGCTGCTCGCGGGGCAGGCCCGCGGCCAGCGCCGTACCCAGGCACACCATCAGGAATGACGCGAGAACCTTGCGCATGGATGAACCCCCTCGTCTCGGCCCCCCCGGTCATCCTCGCTCGACCGATGAGCGCACAATGCCCCATCAGCCGATCGATATCGCGGCCTTCCCGACCACGGAAGGCTCAGCCGACGTATCGCGACGGTAAGGCGATCAGGAGGGCGCGGCCGCGGTAAGGCCGAGACGGTCGAGGCACGCCAGGACATGCCCGACCGAGCTCTCGACCGGCTCGCGATCGTTGTACAGGACCACCTCGGGAGCCAGCGGCGGCTCGTAGGGGTCCGACACTCCGGTGAACTGTGGGATCTGGCCGGCGAGCGCGCGGGCGTAGAGCCCCTTGACGTCGCGCTCGGCGCAGGTGGCGAGCCCCGCCGCCACGTGCACCTCCACGAAGTGATCCACCTGGCTGCGCACCCGGTCCCTGGCCTCCCGGTACGGGGAGATGGCGGCGACCAGGACGGCAACGCCGTGGCCCGCGAGCTTCGTGGCCACATACCCGATGCGTGCGATGTTCGCGTCGCGGTGCTCGCGGCTGAACCCGAGCCCCGCGGAGAGATTGGTGCGGACCTCGTCGCCGTCGAGCAGCTCCACGCGGTGTCCCCGCCGGAGCAGAACAGGCGCAAGAGCCCTCGCCACCGTGGACTTTCCAGCACCGGACAGCCCCGTGAACCAGACCACGAAGCCAGCTTGCGCCGTCTGCGCCGGCGGTGGCTCGGCTGCTGTGGCCGACCGGCGAACGAACCGATCGTGCCCGTTTCGGCGCTGGTTGGCACCTTGCAGCACCGCCGCGACCTCTGGCCGCACGAAGTCCGGCGGGACCGGCTCGCCAGCGCTCAGGATGCCCCGGACCTTGGTGCCCGACAACGCGACGCGCTCGCTATCGGGATGGGGACAGGTCTTGGCCGACGCCATGCCGCCGCAGGCCGCGCAATGGAACACCTTGTCGAACAGCAGCGGCGTGATGCCGAATTCCTGCGGCGGCAGCGAAGCGATCAGCCGCTGGGCGTCGAAGGGGCCGTAGTAGCCACCGACGCCGGCTTGGTCGCGCCCGACGATGAAGTGGGTGCAACCGTGGTTCTTCCGCACCAGCGCGTGAAGGACGGCCTCGCGGGGGCCGGCGTACCGCATGGGCGCCACCAGGGTCGCGAGCAGCACCCGGCCGGCCGGGAAGTACCCCAGTGCCGCCTGGTAGGCCCGCATGCGCACCTCGACAGCCACGTCGCTGTCCTTCGTCGGCCCGACCAGCGGGTGCAGCAGCAGGCCGTCGCAGATCTCCAGCGCGCACTTCTGCAGGTACTCGTGCGCCCGGTGGATCGGGTTGCGGGTCTGGAAGCCGACAATCGTGCGCCAGCCTCGAGCCACGAATGCGGCCCGCGTCTCCGCCGGGGTCAGCGCGAACCGGCCCGCCAGGCCATCCAGCGGCCGGGCCACGGCTCGGATCGGCCCGGCAACCGCCATGGCGGGCGCGCCGAGGACCCGAGCGGCACCGGGATGGGCGGGATCACTCGTCCCGAACACCCGCTCGACCTCGCTCAGCCGGTCGCGCTCGTACACCTCGTCCACCTCGAGCGCGCCCAGCAGCGCGCCGTGTGGGTCACGCAGCGCGAGCCGGTCGCCGTGGATGCTGACCCCCTCGGGGACTCCCAGGCACACAGGGATGGGCCACAACAGCCCGTTCGGTAGCCGCATCGTGTGCGTGCACGCCTCGTGCTCGGCCCTGCTCATGAACCCGGTGAGCGGGCTGTAGGCTCCGGTGGCCAGCGCCCGCAGGTCTGCCGCCTCGGCCGGGGACAAGGTGAGCGAGGGCGCACCCTGGACCAGCTCCACCGCGTCCTCCGGCTCGAGCCGTAGATCGACAAGGCGGCCACCGTGTGGCGTGCTGAGGCTCGACGCCTCACCCGCCAACGTCAGGTCGGCAATGCTCGTGCGTTCCATCCCGACTGTCGCCCCCACGCCGTACCGGAAGAACTGGCGTGACGGTAGGCGCCCAGCAGCCGAGCGCAGTAGGGCCATTCGGCGTAGCACGCCCTACGACACGATGTTGGCGGCATTGGAGGAGTGCTCACGAACCGGCGCTCGGTACGACCGGGCAGCCGCAGGAAGTACTCGGCGGCGAAGCTGTTGCCGTCGTGGACCTGGATGGCCGCGCCCAAGGACTGCGGCGTCCCGTTCCGCCTCTCCCGGACCAGGGCACGCCATGGCACCAGACCGCACATGTGAGCCCTGAACGCGAGCCTTACTGCAGCCCTCACAGGGTCGAACCTTGGCCGCTGCGGCGTGATCCCAACCAAGCGATGAACGGGCGCGCTCGGGTGGGGAGTTGGTGGCCGAGTTCCCTGCTCTGACGCCCGGTGGCCACGGTCGCTACGGCCGGGGCTCTAGCAGCAGCGTCGCGTCGGCCGCCTCCTCGGTCAGCAGCGGCCCCACCTACGGGCTGTCGCCGTACTTGGCCGCGTCGGCACCGGTGACCGCCTCCACGGCGCCGGCATCCTCGACCGGGCGGGCGCGCACGGGGTGGGTGTGGGCTCCGTCGCCGACCTCGCCGTCGGGGTTGGCCCGCAGCCGCCGGTACCAGCCGCCGCCCCGGCCGCGGATCGACCGCACGAAGATCTCCTCGCCCGCTTGCACCACCCACACCGGCGTTGACCCGGTGGAGCCGTCCGGCCGCGTGAAGCCGATGCTAATCTCCTCCACCTCGGCGAGGTGCCGCAGGTCGCCGCCTGGCATCGCGTCCACCTTCCCGACCTCGGGGCTGCCCGGAGGGGTCGGCCCCGACCCTACTCCGCGCCGCCGTGGGCGGCTACGGGTGGACGGTCGGCTCGGGGAGGGCTGCGGCGCCGGTCCCCGCCGTCGGGGCGGGCCGGCGCGGCTCCCTGACGCCGGCGGGGGGCGGGCCGCC
>DASQWY010000700.1:0-21330 GCA_035640005.1 Actinomycetes bacterium | reverse complement strand
GTCGGCGTGTACCTGCTGGTCACAGCCCTCACCCCCGTGGCGGTCGCGCTGGTGCGGCGGCTGGGGGCGCTGGCGGCGCTGCCGTGCCTGCTGCTGGTGGCAGCGGTCGACCTGCTGCGCTACGGGCCGTGGCAGCAGGCGATGCCCGGCTGGCTCGGCATGGTCAACGTCGTGCCCGGCTGGTCGTTCGCCTACCTGCTGGGGGTCGCCTGGGCGGCCGGGCGCCTCGGTCGCCGCGGCGCCGCCGTGCTGGCCGCCGGCGGCGCCGCGCTGGCGCTGCTGCTGGTGCTGCGGCTCGGCTACCCGGCCAGCATGGTCGGCGTGCCAGGCGCCGGCCGGGTCAACTCCCACCCGCCGTCGCTGCTGGTGCCGGCGCTGGCCGCGCTCCAGTCCGGGCTGGCGATCCTGCTGCGCGACCGGATCGCCGCGCTGCTGCGCAAGCCGGGCCGCTGGGCCGCGGTCGCGCTGCTGAACCTCAACGCCATGACCATCTTCTGCTGGCACCAGGTCGCGCTGCTGACGCTGTCGGGCGTGGCGCTGGCGCTCCACCCGGCAGGCGTGCCCGGCCTGCACGACCTGCCCGACGGGCCCACCTGGGTGCTGCACCGGGTCGCCTGGTTCCCCGCGGACGCCGCGGTGCTGGCCGGCTGGGTCGCGGTGGCGCGCCGCTTCGAGCGGCCGTGGCGGGCGGTCCCGCGGCCGGCCAAGGCCGCGGCGGTCGCGCTGGCGCTCGGCTTCGCCGCCTACGCCGCCACCACCATGTGACCGAGGGCACGCGGCCGCCGTGACCGGCGGTACAGCCGCGGC
Source organism: Actinomycetes bacterium (assembly GCA_035640005.1). GTDB lineage: Bacteria > Actinomycetota > CALGFH01 > CALGFH01 > CALGFH01 > DASQWY01. Next base: position 20,523 of record DASQWY010000700.1, on the reverse strand, counting down.
CGGCCGCGGGCGCGACCATGGCCTGGCTCGGTCGTGAGCGGGTGATGAGCCGGCCAGGTGAGGCTGCCGGCAGGCGAGCCGAGCACCGAAGGGAGCGCACCGTGAACGTCGAGGTCGAGACCGTGCTGCGACGGCACCTCCACGACCCGGGCAGCCGGCAGGAGCTGCTCCGCCTCCTCGGCGAGCTGGCCGCGCAGGCGCCGGCGCGCGACGCGGCCCGCTCGCGCTTCACCGACCTCGCCGACGCCCTGGTCGCCCGCGAGCACATCACCTACGGCGAGGCGTGCCGGCGCCTGGCCAGCGAGCACCGGGAGCTGTACGCCGAGGTCCGCGCGGGCGCCCGCTAGAGGCTAGAGGGTGACGGTGGTGCCGGCGCGGGCGCTCGCCCTGGCGGCGTCCAGCACCGCCAGCACCGCCACCGCGTCCTCCGGGTCGACCGGCAGCCGGCCGCCGCCGCGCAGCGCCGCCGCCAGCTCGGCGTAGAACGTCTGGTAGGCGCCGGGCTCGGTGGGCACCGGGCGCAGCTCGCCGTCGGCGCCGAGCCAGCCCCAGCGCTCGCGCGGCTCGCCGCCCCAGCCCGGCCCGGTCGGCCGCCGGCCCGCCCGCAGCGCCGCCTCCTGCACGTCCACGCCCTGCTTGACGTAGGCGCCGCGCTCGCCGAGCACCCGCAGGCGCGGGCCGGCCTGGGCCGCGACCGCGCTCGCCCACAGGTGCGAGCGGACCCCGCCGGGATGCTCCAGCGCGACGAACACGTCGTCGTCGCCCGCCACGTCCGCCCGCCGCCGGTCGACCTCGGCGTACACCCGCCCCGGCCGCCCGAACAGCAGCACCGCCTGGTCGATCAGGTGGCTGCCCAGGTCCAGCAGCACCCCGCCGCCCGCCTCCGGGGAGCTGCGCTCCCGCCAGGCGCCCGGCCGCGCCGCCGGCCGCCAGCGCTCGAAGCGCGACTCGAAGCGGCGCACCCGGCCGAGCGCGCCCTCGGCCAGCAGCCGCCGCAGGGTCAGCAGGTCGCCGTCCCAGCGGCGGTTGTGGAACACCGTCAGCGGCACGCCCCGCCCGCGGGCGGCGTCCAGCAGCCGCCGGCCCTCCGCCGCGCTCAGCGCCAGCGGCTTGTCGACCACCACCGCCAGCCCGGCGGCCACCGCGGCCAGCCCGAGCGGCAGGTGGGTGGTGTTCGGGGTCGCCAGCACGACCAGGTCGTGCTCGCCAGCGGCCGACCACAGCTCCTCGGCGCCGCCCAGCACGCGAACCCCGGGATGCTCCCGGCGGGCCCGCGCCCGCCGCTCCGGGTCGGCGGTGAGCACCGAGACCAGCGCCAGCCCCGGGGTGCTGGCGACCAGCGGCGCGTGGAAGACCGCGCCGGCCAGCCCGTAGCCGACCAGCCCCACCCGGATCGCGCCGTCCATCGGGTCGATCCTAGACGGCTCGATGGACATGCGCGGGAGCACGACGGATCCTGGTGACGATGCTGGGGGGATCGTCGTCGGAGGTGACGCGTGGCGCAGCGGGCGGCTCTCCCGCCGGACCCCGACCGGAACCTGGCCCTGGAGCTGGTGCGAGCGACCGAGGCGGCGGCGATGGCGGCCGCGCGCCACCTCGGCCGCGGCGACAAGGAGCTGGTCGACCAGGCCGCCGTCGACGCGATGCGCCCGGTGCTCGGCTCGATCACCATGAACGGGACCGTGGTCATCGGCGAGGGCGAGAAGGACAACGCGCCGATGCTCTACAACGGCGAGCAGGTCGGCAACGGCTCCGACCCGCAGGTCGACATCGCCGTCGACCCGGTCGACGGCACCACCCTGACCGCCAACAGCCTGCCCAACGCGATCGCGGTGGTGGCGCTGGCCGAGCGGGGCACGATGTTCGACCCGGGCCCGTGCGTCTACATGGAGAAGCTGGCGGTCGGCGGCGACGCCGCCGCCGCGGTCGACTTCGAGGCGCCGGTCGAGACCAACCTAGCCAGGATCGCGGAGGCCAAGGGCACCGACGTCGCCGAGCTGACCGTCTGCATCCTGGACCGGCCGCGGCACCGCCAGGAGCTGGTCGGCAAGGTGCGCGCCACCGGCGCGCGCATCAAGTTCCTGCTGGACGGCGACGTGGCCGGCGCGATCATGGCCGCGCGGCCGGGGACCGGGGTCGACGTGCTGGTCGGCATCGGCGGCACCCCCGAGGGGGTGATCGCCGCCTGCGCGCTGAAGTGCCTGGGCGGGGCGATGTTCGGGCGGCTGTGGCCGCGCGACGAGGCGGAGCGCCGGGCGGCCCTCGACGCCGGCTACGACCTGCGGCGGGTGCTGACCATCGACGACCTGGTGCGGGGCGAGAACGTGTTCTTCGCCGCCACCGGGGTCACCGACGGCGAGCTGCTGCGCGGGGTCCGCTTCGAGCGGCACGAGGTGCTCACCCAGTCGCTGTCGATGCGCTCCCGGTCCGGCGCGGTGCGGCTGATCGACGGGCGCCACCAGCTCGGCAGGTCCAACCTGGTGAGGACCTGGGCGCGGTAGCGCGAGGCAGACAAGGAGGCGGCTGGTGGCGGACCTCGAGACGCAGGTCGTGGTGGTGGGCGGCGGCGCGACCGGGGCGGCGGTGCTGCGCGACCTGGCCCTGCGCGGCATCGACGCGGTGCTGGTCGAGCGGGACGACCTGGGCACCGGCACGTCCGGACGCTGGCACGGGCTGCTGCACTCCGGCGGCCGCTACGTGGTCAAGGACCCGGTGTCGGCCACCGAGTGCATCGAGGAGAACACGGTGCTGCGGCGCATCGCGCCGCACTGCATCGAGGACACCGGCGGCCTGTTCGTGCTGCTGCCCGAGCACGACCAGGGTTACGGGGACGCGTTCGTGGAGGGCTGCCGCAAGACCGGCGTGCCCTGCGAGGAACTGACCGTGGAGGAGGCGCGGCGGCGGGAGCCGCTGCTGACCCCGAAGTTGTCGCGGGTGTTCGCCGTGCCCGACGGCACCTTCGACGCCTGGAAGCTGATCGGCTCGATGGTCGAGGACGCCCGCGGGCGCGGCGCGCGGGCGCTGACCCGCCACCCGGTGGTCGGCTTCGACCGCGACGGCGACCGCGTCCGCGCCGTGCGCGTGCGCGACCTGGCCGCCGGCGAGGAGCGGCTGATCGGCTGCGAGTGGGTGCTCAACGCGGCCGGCGCCTGGGCCGGGAAGGTCGCCGGGCTCGCCGGCGGGCGGCTGCGGATGGCTCCGGGCAAGGGTGCCATGGTGGTGATGGTCGGCCGCTACGTCCGCGGCGTGGTCAACGACTGCCGCATGCCCGGCGACGGCGACATCATCGTGCCCGTGCACGAGGTGGCGATCCTGGGCACCACCGACAGCGAGACCGACGACCCCGACGACACCTCGGTCGACCCGCGCCAGGTCGACTTCATGATCGACTCGTGCGCGCAGATGGTCCCAGCGATCGCGGGCGGCCGGGTGCTGCGCGCGTTCACCGGTTCGCGGCCGCTGTACAAGCCCGAGGACGACGACAGCGACAGCCGCGACATCACCAGGGCGTTCTTCGTGCTGGACCACGGCGAGCGGGACGGGCCCGCCAACCTGCTGTCGATCGTCGGCGGCAAGCTGACCACCTGCCGGCAGATGGCCGAGCGGACCGTCGACGCGCTGGTCCGCAAGCTGGGCGTGGAGGCGCGCTGCACCACCGCCGAGGTGCCGCTGCCCGGGGCGGAGCACGGCATCCACCGGCTCGCCGGGCCGCTGGCGACCGTCGAGGCCGACGTCGACTACGGCGAGCTGGTCTGCGAGTGCGAGCTGGTCACCAGGCAGCGGGTCGAGGCCGCCGTAGACCGGGGCGCAACCGAGCTGGACGACCTGCGCCGGCAGCTGCGGCTCGGCTTCGGGCCCTGCCAGGCCGCTTTCTGCGGCTGGCGCGCCGCCGCCATCGTCGACCGGCGCCGGCCGGGCGCCACCGACCCGTTCGCCAACCTGCGGCGCTTCCTCGACGAGCGCTGGCGCGGCCAGCAGACCACCACCTGGGGCGACGGCGCGGTGCAGGCGCTGCTGAACCACGCGATCTACCGCGGCACCTTCGACCTGCAGCCGGAGCCGGCGACGGAAGGGGAGGCGTGATGGCCGCCGACGTGGTGGTGGTCGGCGCCGGCCCCGCGGGGCTGGCCGCCGCCGCCGCCCTCGCCGAAAGCGGGCGGCAGGTGCTGGTGGTCGCCCGCGGCAACGGCTTCACCCACTGGGGGCCCGGCGCGGTCGACGTGCTCGCCCGCGCCGGCGGGCAGCCGGTCGAGCGGCCGCTCGACGGGCTCGTCCGGCTGCCCGAGCGGCACCCGTACCGGCTGGTGGGGGAGGAGGTGCTGCGCCGGGCGCTGGACGGCTTCCACCGCTTCGCCGCCGGCGCCGGCCTGGCCCACGAGGGCGACCTGGAGCGCAACCGCCGGCAGGTCACCGCGCTCGGCACGCTGCGGCCGGCCTGCCTGCTGCCGGCGCCCGCGGCGCGGCCGCTCCCCGGCCGCGTGGCCGTGGTCGGCTTCGCCGGCTTCCGCGACTTCGCGCCGGAGCTGTGCGCCAGCGGGCTGCGCGCGGCCGGCCACCAGGCCGAACCCGCCACCGTCGAGCTGCCGTCGTGGAACCACCAGCGCCACTTCACCGCGGTCGACCTGGCCCGCGCGATCGACGACGCCGGCTTCCGGTCGCGGCTGGGCGAGGGGCTGGCCCGCGCCGCCGCCGGCGCCGACGCCGACGTCGCCGTGGTCCCCGCCGTGCTCGGCCTCGACAGCGGCCACGAGGCCTGGGCCGACCTGGAGCGCCGCACCGGCACCGCGCTGGTCGAGGCCGCCCTGGTGCCGCCGTCCGTGCCCGGGCTGCGGCTGTACGGCGCCTGGCTGGCGCGGCTGCGGAAGCTCGGCGTGCGCTGGCGGCTCGGCTTCCCCGCGACCGGCGTGCAGACCGGCGACGGCGCGGTCACCGCGCTGGTGACCGAGGGCGCCGCCCGGCCGCAGGTGACCCGCTGCCGCCAGCTGGTGCTGGCCACCGGCGGGGTCGCCGGGCGCGGCATCCGCGCCGGCCGCGACGGCTCGCTGGCCGAGGTGGTCGCCGGCCTGCCGGTAGAGGGCTTCCCCGACCGGCTGCACTACCTGGCCGACCGCTTCCTCGCCGACCAGCCGCTGGGCGCGGCGGGAGTCGCCGTCGACGCCGAGCTGCGCCCGCTGGGCGCGGCGGGGGAGCCGGCGCTGGGCGGCGTCCGCTGCGTCGGCAGCCTGCTCGCGCACCACGACCCGACCGCGGAAGGGTCGCGGGAGGGCGTCGCCCTGGCCACCGCCACCCGCATCGCCGAGCTGCTCGCTGCGGCTCCCGTCTGAAAGGCCACCGATGCTGCACGTCGAACAGACCGCCGACGCCTGCGTGAAGTGCAACATCTGCAACACCGTCTGCCCGGTCGCCGCGGTCACCGACCTGTTCCCCGGCCCCAAGTACGAGGGGCCGCAGGGCCAGCGCTTCCGCGCCGGGGTGGAGGACGGTGGCTCGCCCGACCACTCGCTGGACTACTGCTCCGGCTGCGGCCTGTGCACCCAGGCGTGCCCGGAGGGCGTGATGGTCGCCGAGATCAACGGGGTCGCCCGCGAGCGGCTGGTGCGCGCCAGGGGCGGCCTGCGCCTGCGCGACCGGCTGATCACCCGCCCCACCCTGGCGGGCCGGCTGGCGCGGCCGGTGGCGCCGCTCGCCAACCTGGCGCTGGCCAACCCCGGCGTACGCTGGCTGCTGGAGCGGACCGTCGGCGTCCACCGCAAGGCGGCGATGCCGAGGTTCTCGGCGACCACCTTCCGCTCCTGGGCCCGCCGCCACCGGCAGCCGGCCGGCGCCAGGCGCACGGTCGCCTACTTCCACGGCTGCGCCACCCAGGAGTACGAGCCGGAGGTCGGTGCGGCGCTGGTGCGGGTGCTGGAACGCAACGGCGTGCGGGTGACCTTCCCGCCGCAGGCCTGCTGCGGCCTGCCGCTGATCTCCAACGGCGACTTCGACGCCGGCAGGCGCTTCGCCGGCAGGCTGGTCGCCCGGCTGCTGGACGCCGCCGGCGACCCCGGGGTGATCGTGGCCAACTCCACCTCCTGCGGCATGACCCTGAAGGCCAAGTACCGCGAGCTGCTCGGCATGGAGGACGAGCGCACCGCCAGGGTGTCGCGGGCGGTCTACGACATCTGCGAGTACCTGGCGGGCCTGGCCGACGACGGCGAGCTGGACACCGCCTTCCGGCCGCTGCGGGCCACGGCGATCTACCACCCGCAGTGCCAGCTGATGGCGCACGGGGTCGGCACCCCCGCCCTCGACCTGCTCGCCCTGGTGCCGGGGCTGCAGGTGGAGCTGTCGACGGTCGGCTGCTGCGGCATGGCCGGCACCTACGGCGTCAAGGCGGAGAAGTACGACATCGCCATGCAGGTCGGCGCCGGCCTGTGGGAGCAGGCCGCGGCGCTGCGCCCCGACTTCCTCGTGTGCGACTCCGAGACCTGCCGCTGGCACATCGCCAAGGCGACCGGCCTGCCGGTCTACCATCCGGTCCAAGTGCTCGACCACGCCTACCGCGCCGAGCCGGCCCGCTAGCGCTGCCCGCGACCGAAGGAGGCCAGGCAGATGCCGATCGCCAGCCCAGCGGCGTACGCCGACATGCTCGACCGTGCCGGGACGCGCGGGTTCGCCTATCCGGCCGTGAACGTCACCTCCTCGGAGACCCTCAACGCCGCCCTGCGCGGCTTCGCCGAGGCGTCCAGCGACGGCATCGTGCAGGTCTCCACCGGCGGCGCGGCGTTCCTGTCCGGCCAGCGGCTCAAGGACATGGTCGCCGGCGCGTCCGCGCTGGCTGAGTTCGCGCACGTGGTGGCCGCCCGCTACCCGGTCAACGTCGCCCTGCACACCGACCACTGCCCCAAGGACAAGCTCGACGGCTACCTCCGGCCGCTGCTGCGCCTGTCGCAGGAGCGGGTCGCCGCCGGCCGCGGGCCGCTGTTCCAGTCGCACATGTGGGACGGCTCGGCGGTGCCGCTGGACGAGAACCTCGCCACCGCCCAGCAGCTGCTGGCCGACTGCGCCAAGGCCAGGGTGGTGCTGGAGGTGGAGATCGGCGTGGTCGGCGGGGAGGAGGACGACGTCGTCGGCGAGATGAGCGAGAAGCTCTACTCCACCCCGGAGGACGCGCTGAAGACCGCGGACCTGCTCGGCACGGGGGAGCGCGGCCGCTACCTGCTGGCCGCCACCTTCGGCAACGTCCACGGCGTCTACCAGCCCGGCCACGTGAAGCTGCGGCCGGCGATCCTGGACGAGATCCAGCGGGCGGTCGGCCAGCGGGTCGGCCGGGAGCGGCCGTTCGACCTGGTCTTCCACGGCGGCTCCGGGTCGCTGCTGGAGGAGATCCGCGAGGCGATCTCCTACGGGGTGGTGAAGATGAACATCGACACCGACACCCAGTACGCGTTCACCCGGCCGATCGCCGACCACGTCCTCACCCGCTACGACGGGGTGCTGCGGGTCGACGGCGGGGTCGGCGACAAGAAGGCCTACGACCCGCGCGGCTACATGGCCAAGGCCGAGGGGGGCATGGCGGCGCGGGTGGTGCGGGCCTGCGAGGACCTGCTATCGGCCGGCACCTCGCCGGCCGGCTGAGCCTCGCCGGTCAGCTCGGGTCGCGGCCGAAGAACCCGGCGAGCCGGTCGTACAGCGGCGCGTCGGCGGCCACCGGCACCTCCGGGCCGAAGTCGCGGCCGCGGAACTGGGGTTGCAGGTTCTGCCGCGCCCACGCCAGCGCCAGCTCGCCGACCTCGGGATCAAGGTCGGTCGGCTGGCCGGTGGCCTTGGCCACGTCCCAGCCGTGCACCGCCAGGTCGGTGGCCTGGTGGTCGATCCGCCAGCTGGCCGGGAACTCCCCGAACGGCAGCCGAACGGTGCCGTCCAGGGCGCCCGGGCGCCGCCACGCCGCCAGCAGCTCGTCGGCGGCCTTGCGGTAGGCGCCAGGCCAGTCGTCGCCGATCAGGTCGCCCTCGGGCTCCTCCCAGGCCTCGCCGGTCGCCAGCGCGGTGAAGTGGAGCAGGTCCACCACCACGTGGTTGACCAGCGCGCGCACGTCCCAGGCGCTGCACGGGGTCGGCAGGCTCGCCTGCTCGGGCCGCACCCGCGAGATGATGGTGCCGGCCTGGTCCAGGGCGCGGGACAGTAGGGCGGTCGGGTCGTCTGCTGGCACGGTCTCGCTCCTTGTCACCTGGGGGCTGGAGCTCGGTCATGCATGGTGCCACACGCCCGCGATGGTGGCGGCTCGTCGCCGCCCTGGCCGCCGCGGCGCTGCTGGCAGGCTGCCACGCGGCCACCCCCGACAACCAGGCGCTGGTCCGCGCGCTGCGCGCCGGGCGGCCGGCTGAGGTCACCGTGCAGGGCCGGGTGGTGGCGCTGCTCCCCGACGGCAACGGCGCCGACGGCCCGCACCAGCGCTTCCGGGTCGACCTCGGCGGCGGGGTCGCCGTGGAGGTCGACCACAACCTGACGCTGGCGCCGCGCGTGCCGGTGGCGATCGGCGGCACCGTGGTCGTCCACGGCCAGTTCGAGCCCGACCCTGGGCGGCCGGTGATCCACTACACCCACCACGCCACCGGCGCCCACGAGGGCGGCTGGGTCGAGCTCGGCGGCCGCCGCTACCAGTGAGCGCCGCCCGGTCGGTCCGGCGTGAGAGGATGCCCGCATGGCGACCGACGTGTACCTGGAGGTGGGCTCCAAGCGGGTGTTCGCCTGTTCGCTCGCCTGGCCCGGCTGGTGCCGCGCCGGCAAGACCGAGGAGCTGGCCCTGGAGGCGCTGGCCGCCTACGTCCCCCGCTACCGGGTGGTCGCCGAGCGGGCCGGCGTCCGCTTCCCCAAGGGCGCCGGCGAGCAGCTGCGGGTCGTCGAGCGCCTGCCCGGGTCGGCGACCACCGACTTCGGCGCGCCCGGCGAGGCCGCCAGCAGCGACCAGCAGCCGGTGAGCGCCGCCGGCGCCGCGCGGGCCGCCAAGCTGCTGACGGCGTCCTGGGCGGTGTTCGATCAGGTCGCCGCCACCGCCCCCGCCGAGCTGCGCAAGGGCCCCCGTGGCGGCGGCCGCGACCGCGACAAGATGGTCGACCACGTGCTCGGGGCGGAGGCCGGCTACGCCCGCAAGATCGGCGTCAGGCACCGGCAGCCGGCGATCGGCGACCGGGCCGCCATCTCCGCCTTGCGCGAGGCGATCCTGGCGGTGCTCGCCACCCCCTGGGACGGGACGCCGCTGGCCCCCAAGGCCTGGCCGCCTCCCTACGCCACCCGCCGCATCGCCTGGCACGCCCTCGACCACGCCTGGGAGATGCAAGACCGCTCCGGTCCCGGCGATGGCCATGGCGATGGCGCCTGAGCCGATCGGCACCGAACGGCTCACGCTGGTGCCGCTCACCCCCGGCGACGCCGACGAGATGGCCGGGGTCCTCGGCGACCCGCACCTGCACGAGTTCATCGGCGGGGACCCGCCCACCCTCGCCGAGCTGCGCGACCGCTACGCGCGGCTGGCCGCCGGCCCCCCGCCCGACCAGACCGAGCAGTGGCGCAACTGGATCGTGCGCCGCCGCGCCGACGGGCGGGCGGTCGGCACGGTGCAGGCGACCGTCACCGACGGCGGCGCCGCCGCCGAGGTCGCCTGGGTGGTCGGGGTGGCCTGGCAGGGCCAGGGCATCGCCTCCGAGGCCGCCGCCGCGCTGGTCGCCTGGCTGGAGGCCAGCGGCGTGCGGACCGTCACCGCCCACGTCCACCCCGCCCACCACGCCTCCGCGGCGGTGGCCGCCCGGGCCGGGCTGCGGCCAACCGGCACCTACCACGACGGCGAGCAGCTCTGGCGCCGGGCCGGCGACCCGGGCGAGCCGGTCGGTCAGGGGCGAGGCCGATGGCGCACGACGTGATCGTGGTCGGCGGCGGGGTGATCGGCTGCTCCGCGGCGCTGGAACTGGCGCGCCGCGGCCTGGACGTGCTGGTGCTGGAGCGGGCCGAACTGGCGGCCGGCGCCTCAGGGCGCAACCAGGGGCTGCTGCTGCCCAACGCCGACCCGGTCTACCGGGACCTGTTCTGGGAGAACGTGGAGGCCTACCGGCGGCTGGCAGGGGAGGGGGTGCCGTTCGGGCTCCGGCCGACCGGGCTGCTGCTGCTCGCCGGCGACGACGCCACCCTGCGCTCGGCCAAGGAGCAGGCCGACGGGCTCACCCGCGCCGGCTTCGCGGTGGAGGCGCTCGACCCGGCAGGCCTGACCGAGGCGGAGCCGTGCCTGGCCCCGGACCTGGCCGGCGGCTTCCGGCACGGGGACGCGCTGGCCCTGGACCCGGCGGCGACCACGCTGGCGCTGGCCGAGGCGGCCAGGCGGGCGGGCGCCACCGTGCGCGGCCACGCCGGCGTGCGCCGGCTGCTCGGCGACGGCGAGCGCGTCACCGGCGTGCTGGTCGACGACGGGCCGCTGGCCGCCGGGGCAGTGCTGCTGGCCGCCGGGCCGTGGAGCCGGGCGCTGGCGGCCAGCGCCGGCCTGGACCTTCCGGTCGGCGGGGCGCGCGGCTGGCTGCTGCAGACCGCGCCGCTCCCGTGGACGGTCGGGCACGTGTTCGAGGAGACCTCCTGGCCGGGCCCGGAGGGCATCGGCGCGCAGGCGCGGCCGCCCACGATCGGCAGCCTGGCGGAAGCAGGCGCCGCCGGGCCGCCGGCCGAGGGGACCGCGTTCACCCTGCAGCAGGGGCCGGGTGGCCACGCGGTGGTCGGCGCCAGCCTGCTCGCCTCGCTGCGCGAGGACCCCGAGCAGCCGGAGACGGTGCACGGGCTGGCGCGCCGCGCGCTCCGGTTCGTGCCGCGCCTGGCCGAGGCGCCGGTGGTGGCGTCCTGGTCGGCGGTGCGGCCGGTCAGCCCGGACGGCTACCCGCTGGTCGGGCCGTGGCCGGGCGTGGCGGGCCTGTGGGTCAGCGGCGGCCACGGCGCCGAGGGGGTGCAGCTCGCGCCCGCCAGCGCCCGCATGCTGGCGGCACAGCTGGTGGAGGGCCGCGCCGCCCCCGACGCGGCCCCGTTCGACCCGGCCCGCTTCGCCTGAGCGGGGCGAGCGGTCAGGTGGCGAGCAGCCGCTCGAAGAACGACCGGTAGCGCTGGAAGGCGGTGCGCAGGTCGTCGGTGGAGACCTCGTCGCCGCGGTCCCACTGACGCTCCAGCCGGCCGCGCTCGTCGGCGAAGGTGGTGGCCAGGTGCTGCATCAGCGAGGCCACCAGCCCGTCGGCGTCCTCGACCGCCTGCCGCGGCGAGTCGACGAAGCCGTTCTGGACGTCGGTCCAGCGGGCCCGGAAGCCCTCCGCGTCGTCGTCGGCCAGCAGCGACCCCGCCAACGCGGTCCGCGGGACGGCCTCGTCCCCGGCAGCCGCCTCCACGTGGACCGGCCCGGGCCCCTGGTCGACCTCGGCCTCCGCCGCGGGCTGCTCCGGCAGGTCCTCGCGCGTCAGCTCGTCGCGCGTCAGCTCGTCGCGCGGCAGGTCCTCGCGCGTCAGCTCGTCGCGCGGCAGGTCCTCGTCGGCCAGCCCGGCGGGCTCCAGCTCGTCCGCGGTGTCGGGCGCCTCGGTCTCGGCCGGCTGCTGGCCGGCGAGGTCGGCGGTGCTCAGGTCGTCGCGGCGCTGGTTCATCCGTGGGCCTCCTTGTGACCGTTCTCGCCGGCTTCCAGCAGCTCGGCGAACAGCGACCGGTAGTGCACGAACGCCTGCCGCAGGTCGTCGGTGCTGGCCAGCCCCTGCTCGTTGGCTTGCGAGAGCGCGTGCGCCGCCCGGTAGTTCTCGGCGACCCGCGGATGGTCGACCGAGACGTCGGCGGCCCGCTGCTCGAAGTCGTCGACCGGGTAGCCGCGGTCGCGCATGACCTTGGCGACCAGCGCGTCGGCCTCGCGGGTGGCGCCCGCCGGATCGTCGACGAACTTGCCCTGCGTCACCCGCCACGCCTGCAGGTAGCGCGCGCGCACGGCCGGGTCGAGCTGCACCACCTCCAGCTCACGGCGCCGCCGCTCCCTGGCGGTCAGGTTCGACTCGGCGGCGCGCTGGTCGCCGGTCCTGGCGACGGTGCGCTGGTATTCGGGCCCGAACCGTTCCTGCAGCGCCTGCGTGCGCCGCCGTTGCCCGAGGACCACCGCCAGCAGCACCAGGACGGCCAGGACGATCAGGATCAAGATCAACAGGCCGGTGCTCATCTGTCCGCTCCTTCCCTTCGTCGCTGGTCGGCTCCCCACCGGGCGGTCCCGCAAACGGCCGACGGGTCGACCCGCGGCCGGGACGTTGGGCGTTTATGGCCGACCTGGCCCGGATAGAAGCAGGGCATGCATCGCCTGCTGAGCCTGGCTGCGTGGGCGTTCCTGGTGTGGGTGCTGCTGACCTGGACCCGCACGGTCGAGCAGCTCGCCTTCGGGGCGGCGGTGGCCGTGGTGGTGGCGGTCGCGCTGGCGCCCCTCGGAACGGTGGTCGCCCCCTGGCGGCTGGCCGACCCGCGCCGCCTGCCGTGGCTGCTGCGGGTGCTGGCGGTTTCGCTGGGCCGGATCGTGGTGGCCAACGTCCGCCTGGCCAGGAGGGTCTGGTCCCCGTCGCGGCCGCTGCGCAGCGGCATGCTGGTGGTGCCGACCGAGATGACCACCCCGGGCGGGCTCGCCGCGGTCGGGATGCTCACCTCGGTGATCGTGGACAACCAGCTGGTCGACCTGGACCCGGCCAGGCGGCTGCTGCAGTACCACGCGGTCTGGGTGACGACCGAGGACCCGGAGCAGGCCCGCGAGCACGTCAACGGGCCGCTGGAGCGGCTGCTGCGCCCGCTGGAGGGGGACCGGTGACCGCCGCGCTCGGCTGGATCGCGCTGGCCGAGGTGCTGGTGACGGCCCCGCTGCTGGTGCGGCTGGCGGCCGGGCCGACCGTCTCCGACCGGATCGTGGCCCTCAACACCCTCTCCACCCAGGCGACCCTCGCCCTGTTCGTGTACGCAGCGTTCGCGGACCGCTCGATCTATCTCGACGTCGCCCTGTGGCTGGGGTCGTTCAGCTACCTCGGCACCATCGTGTGGGCCCGCTACCTGGAGCGGGGGCTATTGTGAGGCTGGCGGCGGTGGTCGTGCTGGCGGGCGTGGGCCTGGCCTTCTCGCTCAGCGGCGCGGTGGGGGTGCTGCGCATGCCCGACGTCTACTGCCGCATCCAGTGCTCCAGCAAGAACGTCACCATGGGCGCGCTGCCGCTGCTGCTGGCCGTGGTGGTCGCCAAGGGCCCGGTCTCGCCGTACGGCAGCCGCGCCCTGCTGCTCGCCGTGCTGCTGCTGGTGATCAACCCGGTCGCCTCCCACGCGCTGGCGCGGGCCGCCTACAAGACCGGCGTGCCGATGTGGCCGGGCGCGGTCGCCGACGTGCCGGCCAGGCGCCGTGAGGGAGGCACCCGGTGAGCGCGTTCTGGGCGATCGACCTGGCCTGCCTGGCCGCCATCCTGGTCAGCGCGGTGCTGGTGGTCACGACCCGCAACCTGAACGGCGCCGTCATGGCCCTCTCGGCCGTGGGGGTGGTGCTGTCGCTGCTGTTCGTGGTGCTGGGCGCGCCGGACGTGGCGCACTCCGAGGTGGTGGTCGGCGCGATCGCGCTGCCGGTGCTGTACCTGCTGGCGATCGGCAAGGTCCGCGCCGAGGTCCCCGACCGTGACGACCTCGGCGAGGTCGGCGAGCGGCACGACCGGCGAGGGTGACCCGTGGCCGCCGAGCGGCAGGGTCCGGGGAAGGCCGCCGAGCCTGCCCACCGGCCGCTGCTGGGGGCGATCCTGGTCGCCGCGGTGGCGTCGCTGCTGGCCGCGGCCATGCTCAGCCTGCCGAGGGAGGGCGCGCCGCTGCCCGCCATCGCCCGCTACGCCCTCGAGGTCGCCCTGCCCCGCTGGCACCTGACCGAGCCGGTCAGCGAGGTCGTCTACGGCACCCGCGGGTTCGACACCTTCGGTGAGACGTTCCTGCTGCTGGCCGCGGTGGTCGGGGTGCTGACGGTGGGTCGGCGCCGGGAGCGGCGCCGCGGGTTCCTGGACGAGGAGCAGCTGGCCCGCCGGGAGCAGGCCGCCATCGACCGCCACCTGCCGCACGACCCGGAGCAGCTGGCCGCCGAGCGCGCCGAGGAGGGGGAGCAGGGCGGGGAGGGCGGCGAGCCCGACCGGGAGCCGCTGCACGCCCCGCCGCCGGAGCGCGCCGCGGGCATGACCGTGGTGGTCCGCGTCGGCGTGCGCGTGGCCGCGCCGATCCTGGCCGTCGCCGGGTTGTACCTGGTCGCCTGGGGCTACACGCCGGGTGGCGGCTTCCCGGCCGGCGCCGTCGTGGTCGGCGTCGTCCTGCTGGCCTACACCGCCTACGGCTACCGCCGGATCCGGCCGGTGGTGCGGCCCGACCTGCTGGAGGTGGCGGAGCTGGTCGGCGCGGCCACGATCCTGGTCACGCTGCTGCTCGGCCTGCTGCTGCGCGGCTCCTTCTCGGCCAACTTCCTGCCCCTCGGCCAGCCCATGAGCATCCTGAGCGGCGGGATCGTCCAGGTGTTCTCCCCGAGCGAGCTGGTCGAGGTCGCCACCGGGCTGACCCTGGCGATCTTCGGCCTGCTCGGCATGACCAGGGACTGGACCGAGGACCGCGACCAGCGGGACGGCGAGGACCGGCGGCGATGATCGTCTGCAACTACCTGGCCGCGGCGGCGCTGTTCTGCGTCGGCCTGTTCGCGGTGCTCACCAGGCGCAACCTCCTCAAGATCGTGATGGGGCTGTCGCTGATGGAGTCCTCCACCTACCTGCTGCTGATCTCCCTGGCCTACCGGAAGGGCTCCACCGCCCCGGTCCTGTACGGCCCCCCGGCGGGGCAGACGCCCGCCGGCCTCGCCCGCGGCAACGTCGCCGACCCAGTGCTGCAGAACTTCTGCCTGACCGCGATCGTCATCGGTGTGGCGGTCACCGCCGTCTTCCTGGCGGTCACCGTCCGGGTCGCCCAGCACTACCGCAGCATCGACCCCGACGACCTGCGAGCGATGCGCGGATGAGCCTGAGCCAGGCGGCGCTGGCGTCCCTGCTGCCGCTGCCGGTGGTCATCCCCCTGGCCGGCGCCATCCTGTGCCCCCTGGCCGGGCGGCTGTCGGGGCGGCTGCCGCTGCTGATCTCGTTGGCGGCGATGGCCGGCACCCTGCTGGTGCTGGTGCTGCTGGCCCCCACGGTGTTCGGCGGCACGATCCTGGTCCACTTCATGGGCGGTTGGGGGCCGGTCGGCGGCCAAGCGCTCGGCATCAGCTTCGCCGCCGACCCGTTCGGTATGGTCTACGCCCTGGCCTGCGCCGGGATCGGCGCGCTGCTGCTGCTGTACACCCTGTCGGAGCTCGGCGGCATCGGGCGCCACGAGCTGGGCGACTTCGCCTGCCTGTTCCTGCTGCTGCTGGCCGCGCTGGAGGGGACCGCGCTCACCGGCGACCTGTTCAACATGTTCGTCTGGTATGAGGTGGCCGCGCTGGCCAGCTACGCCCTCACCGCCTTCTGGCTGGAACGGCCGGTGGCGCTGGAGGCCGCCTTCAAGCTGCTGGTGCTGACCACCATCGCCAGCTTCGCGGTGTTCATCGCCGCCGCGCTGCTGTACGCCGACCACGGCGCCCTCAACCTCGCCCAACTGCACCAGTCCATCCAGCGCGACGGGCTGCGCACCGCCGACGTGGTCGCGCTCGGCCTGCTGCTGGCCGGGTTCGGCACCAAGGCCGGCCTGGTCCCCTTCCACGCCTGGCTGGCCGACGCGCACACCGCCGCCCCCGGGCCGGTCTCCGCGCTGTTCTCCGGCCTGATGGTCAACCTGGGGATCGTGGCCGTGGCGCGGCTGGCCTTCCAGGTCTACGGGCCGGGCAACGGGCTGCCCGTCCTCGGGCTGGCCATGGGGCTCGGCCTGGTGTCCGCGCTGGGGGGCGCGCTGCTGGCGCTCGCCCAGGACGACCTGAAGCGGCTGCTCGCCTACGACACCGTCTCGCAGGTGGGCGTCATGCTGGTCGGGCTCGCCAGCGGCTCCCGCACCGGCCTGGCCGGCACCAGCTACCACCTGCTCAACCACGCGCTGTTCAAGGCGCTGCTGTTCCTGTGCGCCGGCGCGATCATCCACACCACCGGCATGACCAACCTGTCCGAGATGGGTGGCCTGGCCCGCCGCAAGCCGGCCCTCGCCGGCGCGTTCGTGCTGGGCGTGCTGGCGATCGCCGGCGTGCCGCCGCTGAACGGCTACGTGTCGCTCAGCCTGGTCCACGAGGCGCTGCTGGAGGGCCACCAGCCAGGGCCGCTGGTGGTGATGGTCGCCGCCGACGTGGTCACCTTCGCGGCCCTGTCTCGGGCGGCCTGGCAGGCGTTCGTCCGCCCCCGGCCGGAGCCGTACGAGCACGAGCAGCCGCTGCAGCCGGGCATGACCGCGGCGCTGGCGACCCTGGGCGCGCTGTGCGTCGCCTTCGGGCTGCTTCCCCGCCTGCTGCTGGAGCGGATGATGGCCCCCGCCGCCGGGCTGCTGCAGGCCGACACCTACGCCACCGCCGTGCTCGGTGCCGCCCCCCGCCTGGCCACCGCGCCGGTCAGCTTCAGCTACACCAGCGCCGACGCCGTCCTGTCGCTGGCGGTCACCCTGGTCGTCGGCGGCGCGCTCGCCTGGCGCGCCGCGACCTGGCGCCAGCCGTCCCCGCTGCGGGCGCTGCGGGCTGTGCACACTGGCTCGGTCAACGACTACGCCGCCTACCTGGTCGCCGGCATCGTGCTGGTGGTCGCGGTGCTGCTGCTCGGCTGACGCCGCCCGGGTCAGCGGCAGGTCCAGCCGCCGTCGACCACCAGCGTATGGCCGAGCTCGGCGACGTCGTCCTTGGCCCGCCCGGCACCACCCCGGCGGACCTCGCCGACGAACCGATCCAGTAGCCCGCCGCTCGCGCCCGCGGTCGGCCTGCCCGTGGACCGCGGGCTAAGGCAGGGTCGGGCGCTCGTCGGCGGCGATCGGGAAGTGCGGGTTCCAGGCGACTTCCCAGGCGTGACCGTCGGGGTCGGCGAAGTAGCCCGAGTACACACCGAACTCGGCCATGGTGCCCGGCTTGAGCAGGGTGGCCCCGGCCGCCTGGGCCGCCTGCAGCGCCTGGTCGACCTCCCGCTGGGAGTCGACGTTGATGGACACGCTGACGCCACGGAAGCCGCCCTGCTGGGAGGTTGGGAGGTTGGCGTCGGCAGCCAGGTCCTCGGCGCCGAAGACGGCCAACAGCCCGCCGGCGGTCTTGAAGAAGGCGATCTGGTCGCCGGAGGCCGCCGACGGCTGCCAGCCGAGGGCCTGGTAGAAGGCGGTCGACCTGGCAACGTCGGCGACCCCGAGGGTGACGAGGCTGACCCTGGCCGGCACGGGCATGAAGGCTCCCTTCACGGTGGGCGTCGTGGCCGTCGGCCAGGCTGTCACGCCGCTACGACAGGTTCGCCGCGCCGGGCTCGGACCACGCCTGCCCGCACGGGGTAGCGGCCCCGGTAGACTCCCGCCGACAGGTCAAGGGGCCACCTGCGGAAGGAGTCGTCATGACCCACCACGAGCATCCCAACGTCGCCCTGGTCCGGGAGGGCTTCCAGGCCATGCAGCGGGGCGACACGGGCTGGATGGACCAGCACCTGGCCGACGACGTGGTTTGGCACGTCGGCGGCAACAGCAAGTGGGCCGGGGCCTACCAGGGCAAGGCGAACGTGCTGGAGTTCTTCGCCCGGCAGGCCGCGGCGACCGACGGGCCGGCGTCGGTGGACATCCACGACATCCTGGGCAACGACGACCATGTGGTGGTGCTGGGGACGGCCTCGGCCACCGCGCGGGACGGGTCCAGCGCCGAGTGGAGGTACACCCAGGTCTTCCACATTCGGGAGGGGAAGGCGACCGAAGTGTGGGGGATGGCCGAGAACGACGCCGCCGTCGACCCCTTCCTGGACGGCCTGCCCGGCTGAGCCGCCACGCGAGCAGCCGACGACCGGATCGGCTGCTGCGTCCAGTTGAGCTGCTGGGCGTGCGCCCCTCTACCACGAGCTGCTCGACGGCCAGCCGTGAGGATGCGTGCCGGCCAGCGACGGACCCGCTGCCGGTCACCCGACCGCCGCGCCACGTGGCTGGCCAGGTATCTTGAGGTCCTCATGGAGCTCCTCATCGCCAACGTCGCCGACCGCCCCGACCTGCCCAGCACCCACGCTGCGGGCGAGGACGTCTGGCCCGGGTTCATGTACGAGGACCCGATGGCTGGGCTGTACTACGCCGACAACCGCACGGCCTTCCCCGAATTCGTGGTGGTCGCGGTGGATGCGGCGGAGCCCGACCGGATCGCGGCGCGGGCGCTGTCGGTGCCGTTCACCTGGGAGGGTGACCCGGAGGTGGAGCTTCCCGTCGACGGCTGGGACGGGGTGATCCGGCGGGCCGCCCTGGACCGGCAGTTGGGTCGGCGGGGCAACCTGGTCTCCGCGCTGGAGATCACCATCCGCCCCGACCTCCAAGGCCGCGGCCTGTCAGCCATCATGCTGGACGCGATGCGTCGCAATGCCACCAAGCTGGGGTTCGGGAGCCTGGTCGCCCCGGTGCGCCCTACCGCCAAGCACCGCCACCCGCACATGCCGATCGCCGAGTATGCGGCCTGGTCCCGCGCCGACGGCCTGCCGTACGACCCGTGGCTGCGGGTGCACGTGCGTGCCGGTGGCCGAATCGTCGGCGTGTGCCATCGCGCCATGGTGATCCCGGGCACGTTGGCCGAATGGCGCTCCTGGACTGGTCTGCCGTTCGCCACCTCCGGGCTGGTGGTGGTCCCGCACGCCCTGGTGCCGGTGCACTGCGACACCGTCCACGACCACGCCGTCTACGTCGAGCCGGCCGTGTGGGTTCACCACCGCCTCAGCTGAGCGGTTCCAGGGACCAGGCTGCGAACGGGCTTGCTTGCACTGTCCCGTGCGTTGACCGCACCGTTGGGCGGGGGCCACATGCTGCGGCGCTGCGCTGGATGTGGGGTCGTAACGCTCTCGTACCGGTGTCCAGTCACCCTGCGCTGGACCAGGCCCGACCCGACCGAGGACGAGCCGTTGAAGCTGCTGCCTCGAACCAGGACGACGCTTGCCTGGTCGTTCTGGCTGGCCAGTTTCGGTTGCTGCGCTGCCGGCCTGGTGGTGGCCTTGGCCGTGACCCGGCCGCTCACGCCCGCCGGACTGGCTCAGGGCGCCGCCTTCGCAGTCGCCTTCCCGCTCGGCTATGCGACGATCGGGCTGGTCCTGGGTCTGCGCCGACCCGCCAACCCGATCGGCTGGCTGTACGCGGCCTCCGGCCTGGCCTGGTCCCTGATGGTCCCCTTGGATCCCTGGGTCGACCAGCTGGTCCGCGAGGGCCGGCCGCTGCCGTTGGCTGCGCAGCTGGCCGTGGTGGCCGGGGGCTTCCTGTGGGCACCTGGGGTGGCGTTCGGTCTCACCCTGCCGTTCCTGCTGCTCCCAGGCGGTCGGCTGCGCTCGCGGGGCTGGCGGGTGGTGGTGGTCACCGCCGTGACCGGCGCCGGCATCGTGCTGGCGGCTGGCAGCCTCATGCCGGGACGGCTGGAGGAGAGGCCTATTGCCAACCCGTTCGGGCTGGCTGGCCGGGCCGGCACGGTCGCAACCGTGCTGTTCGACGCCGGCCTGGGGTTGCATGCGGCCAGCGCGGTGGCCGCGCTGGTCTCGCTGGTCCTGCAGTTCCGGGCCTCCCGCGGGGTCGAGCGCCAGCAGCTTCGCTGGGTTGCCGCCGGCGGTGCCGCCGCCCTGGCCGGGCTGCTGCCGACCATCCTCGTGGGCCTCGGCATCGCGCCGAGGGTCAATGACGTCGTTGTCTACCCAGCGGTGTTGTGCGTGCCCGTCACGGTGGCGGTGGCGGTGCTGCGCTACCGGTTGTGGGACCTGGACCGGCTGGTCAGCCGCACCGTCACCTACACCCTGGTCAGCGGCCTGCTGGTGCTGCCCTACCTGCTGATCCTGCCGGCCGCCACCCGCCTGGCCGGCGGTTCCGGCAGCCTGGCCGTGGCCGCCCTGACCCTGGCCGCGGCGGCCCTCTTCTCGCCGCTGCGCCGCCGCGTCCAGGGCGGCGTCGACCGACGGTTCAACCGCCGCCGCTACGACGCCGCCCGCACCATCGAGGCGTTCGCGATCCGCCTCCGCGAGCAGGTCGACCTGGATGCCCTCACCGGCGAACTGCTCGCCGTGGTCGAGCAGACGGTGCAGCCGGCCCACGCGTCGCTGTGGCTGCGCCCAACGGCCAAGCTACGCCACATCGTCCGCAATAACGGATGACCCTTCGCCGCCCGTTCTTCGCTCGACCCGAATCATTCCGAGGACAGCAATGCACCAGCGGTGCCTACGTTAGGTAGGTGCGGTGGCGCGGCTGGCGTTGTCTGCGACCGTCAGGCACCCGGTAGCTCATTGCGTGCGCCATGGCTTGAACGCTGCTGCAAGACTATTCGTACGCTTGCCTCGAATCGTCTAACGACTCGGCGCAAAGAGTCGTATATCAACCA
>DASQWY010000699.1:0-4177 GCA_035640005.1 Actinomycetes bacterium | reverse complement strand
CAACGACCTGGTCGCCCGCCGCTGGCCGGCGCTGACCGCCGCCACCATCACCAGCCACCTGGGGCTGTTCCTGGTGTTCCTCGCCACCGTCCGGGTGGTCGGCATCGGCCCGGCGCAGGTGAGCTGGGCGGAGGTCCTGGGCGTGTTCTCGCTCGGCCGGTTGCTGTCGGGGCTCACCCCCGGCGGGGTCGGGGTGGTGGAGCTGACCTACATCGCCGGGCTGGTGCTGGCCGGCGGCAGTGGCGTCCGCGCCGCGGCGGTCGCCGCCACGCTGCTGTTCCGCCTGCTCACCTACGGCGTGGAGATCCCCCTCGGCGGCGTCACCTACCTCGTCTGGCAGCGCAACAAGCGCTGGCGCCGGCCGCTGGAGCCGGCCGAGGCGGTTCCCCTCCCCGCATCGCCGCAGTGACGGCACCCTGTCAGGAGGCACTCATCGCGGCCGGCTCGGTTCCAGCTGAAGCCGTCCGTCGGAGCGCTGCTGCAGCGCCTGCTGCAGCGCCTGGCGGGTGGTGAAGCCAAGGACCAGCGGCGTTTCGGTGGCGACGTCGGGCGCTCTGGCCGCCGGGGCGCGTACCCGGGTGGTGACGCAACCGCCGGGGAACACGTCGAAGCGGGTCGCCGAGAACGTCGGCGTCAGCGACTCGGTCCGCTGGTAGCGGCGCACCGTCCGCTGGTCGGACACGATCTGGGTGGCGCCGGCCGGATCACAGCCGGCGGACAGGCGCACCACCATCGCGCCGGTCCCGGCCCGGTCGTTGTCCAGGGTGATCACCGACTGGCCGCTGTTGACCGCGACGTCGGCGACCGACCAGCCAACCGGCAGCAGGCGCACACACGGCAGCAGCGACGCCGACGGCACCGCCTGCGCCTGCAGCCACAGCGGCTCCAGGTGAGCGCAGCCGAGGTCATGCCTGCCCAGCGACGTCTTGGTGGCGTTGTCGTGGTTGAACAGCGCCCCCCCGGCGTTGCCGACCAGCAGCGCCGCAAGCAGCAGGACGCCGGCCAGCAGCCCGACCCGGCGCAGGCTCCACCGCTGGATGGTGACCGGCACCGGCCGGGTCGGCAGCAGCCGGACGAACTCCGCGTGCAGGCCGCGGCCCTGGGCTCGCAGCATGCGCCGGAGCTGGGACGGCAACGCCAGCCCGCGGGCGGCGGCGAAGCCCTCGGTGATCTCCTCCACCGTGAACAGCTGGAGCGCCCGCCGGTAGACCCGCTCGGGGCTGGCGCGCAGTGCCAGGCACAGCATCATGTTGGCCAGGTCGACCGCCTGCCGCCACGGGCTGGGGCGGGCCTCCACGAAGGCCACGTCGATCAGCAGCATGCGGCCGTCGCGGACCAGCAGGTTGGCGGGCTTGATGTCGCGGTGGGCCAGCCCGGCGTCCCACAGCCTGCGGATGATCGACAGGCCGTCGTCGATCACCCGGTCGTCGACCTCGGCCTCGCCGAGCTCGGTCGCGCCGTCGAAGAGTTCGGTGACCAGCAGGTACTCCCGCTCCGGGGTGAGCTCCACGAACCCGTACGGGGTTGGGCTGGGCAGCCCGGCCCGCTGCATCAGCGACAGCGCGTAGTCCTCCTGCTGGACCAGCCGCCGGACGGTGTTGAACGGCTTCTCGTCCTCCAGGCGGCCGTACAGCAGCTCGCGGCCGAGCTTGTACCAGCGGTCGGCGCGCAGGTGGCTGCGGGCGTACAGCTTGCCGAACAACCGGGCTGGGGGGTCGCCCGCCACGGTGATGCGGAGCGGGGTGGAGCCGGCCGAGCCGGCCAGGCCGAACGGCTCGACCCCCTCCACCAGCAGGCCGAGCTGGTCTTGGAGGCCGCGCCGGATCGCCACCCCGCGGGCGCCGCCGACGTCGAGGTGGGCGGCGCGGCCGCGCCGGTAGACGACCGGGAACACCGCCGAGGGTGCGAACACCCGAAAGGCCAGCAGCGGGATCGCCACCCCGATCGCGGCGGCGACCAGCACGTCGGTCGGCGCCTCAACGCCCAGGGCCATGCGGCCCAGCGCGGTCAGCGCCACCAGCCCGGCCGCGGCCAGCTTGCCGAGGTTGCGCCAGCGGCCCTCCGGCACCAGCGAGTACAGGATCGCCACCCACCCGGCCGCGTACAGGGCAACCGGCGCCGACGGCAGCGCCCAGCCACCCCAGCCCGCCCGGATCACCACCCCGAACGGCCGCGGCCGCTGCAGCAGCGGACCCACCGTGCCGAGGGCGACCCAGGCCACCAGCTGGGCGGCAATCAACCAGATGATCAGGTGCCGCAACCGCCGCAGCGCCAGCAGCGCCACGATCAGCGCCGGCCCCACGACGTTGAGCACCCACCACGAGCTGAGCGCGGCCAGCGCCCGCCAGAAGCCCAGCAGCCCCGGCGCGTGGAGCCCGGTCAGCCACCTGACGACCGCGTCGTCGACGACGGTGGCGGCGACCGCCGGGCCGGTGAGCCCGCGGGCGAAGACCACGATCGTGAGGGCGACCAGCACCAGCGCCGCGACCAGCCAGCCCACCCCGCTGGTCTGCAGATGGTGCGGCAAGGGCGGCGGCGCCCCGGTGGGCCGGCGGCGGCTCGCCCGCCGCACCGCCCCGGCGGGGGCGGGTTGCAGCCGCTGGCCGGTCGCCGGCGTCGACCCGTCCACGGGCAGGTCCATGGCCCCTCCCACACGGGCACTCAGCCCGCCAGGACGACCTTGTTTGCTGGCTGCCGGCTTGTCAAGGCGTTGAATGCGCTGCAGCCCGCCCTCAGCGGGGGGACCGCTCGTCGCTCGGCTCAGGGAGCGGGCGCGCCAGACGTGGCTTCGGCCGCCGCTGCGTCAGGACGTCGCCGAGGGCCTGCTGGCCGAGGGCCTGCTCGGCGGTGGCGCGGACCAGGGCCGGGTCGGCCACCCGCTCCAGCGCCGCCAGCAGCGTGACCAGGTCGCGGTCCAGCAGCGCCTGGCTGGCGGCGGCCTCGGCCTGGTCGAAGTCCACCAGCCACGCCTGGCCCTGCTCGTCCACCACGACGCTCCCGAGCCCGAGGTCGCCGTGGGCGATCCCGGCGGCCCGCAGGCGGGCGACCTGCTGCCAGAGGTCGGTGAGCCGGGCCCGGTCGAGCTGGCCCGCCGCGTCGGGGTCGGTCAGGTCGCGGCCGGCCACCCGCTGCTGCACCAGCAGGCCGGCGCCGTTGCCGAAGGACCGCACCAGCAGCACCTGTGGGGTGCGCACGCCGGCCGCGGCGGCCAGCAGCGCCATCGACGCCTCGTGCTCCACCTGCGCGACCGCGTCCCCCAGCGGGCTGTGTGGCCGGCGGCGATGCCGCAGCCGACGCCAGCCGCGGTACAGCAGGTCGCTGTCGCGGCGCTCCCTGGTGACCACCTTCACGAACAGGTCCGGCCGGGAGTGGCCGGAGACCAGGGAGCGGGCCGAGCGTCGGTCGGTCCCCGGCAGCGGCCGCAGCTGGGCCGGGTCGCAGCCGTACTCGCGCAGCGCCCGGTGGACCCGATGCGGCGAGGGCTGGCCGGTCGGGGCGCCGAACACCAGCAGCACCAGCGCGCCGGCCGCCCAGCCCAGCGCAGCGCCCCCCAGCACGTCGAACGGCAGGTGCGAGCCCACGTACATACGCGCCACGCAGACCAGGGCGGCAAGCACCCAGGCGACCCGGCGGGCCCGCCGGCCGAGAAACGGGCTGGCCACCGTCGCCAGCGCCACCGCCACCGCCGAGTGCCCCGACACGTACCCAAGGCCCCGGTCGGGCGTGAAGAGGATGTGGACGCCCTCCAGCAGCGTCTGCGGGCGGCCCCGCTGGACGAACTCCTTGACGAGCTTGGCGACCAGGTAGATGGTCCCGCCGGCCAGGGCGGCGTAGAGCGCCAGCCGGATCCGCCTGGTCGCAAGGGCCAGCAGCGCCACCAGCGGCACGGCGCCGATCACGCCCAGCTGCATCACCGCCCAGATCGGCCACTTGGTCCAGCCGGGCAGGGCCAGGTCGTTGACCAGCCGGAACACGTCGGTCTCGCGGACGCCGATGCGGTGCTGGTGGATCGCGGCCATCGTGGCCAGCAGGATCAGCGCGCCGAGCACCACCCGCAGCACATCACCCGGATGGCGGACGTAGGCCTCGGGGGCGGCCACCAGCGGGCCACCTGCGGTCACGGGCCGATGCTGTCGCCGGCTTCGCCGCCACAACACGCCATGGCCCTCCCAACCGG
>DASQWY010000698.1:0-8232 GCA_035640005.1 Actinomycetes bacterium | reverse complement strand
CTACCCGCCGTGGGCGCCAGGTCCCTCTGGGCTGGCGTTGGCCGATGGCGAGCGGTCGATCCGGCAACGTTGCGCCCGCCAACCCCCCAAGAAGAGAACGCATTACTTCGCCGTCGACGGTCGGCGGTGACCTGGGGAAATGGCGGTCCGCACAGCGCTTCCCCGCCGTTTGCTGACACGGAAGAGGCCGGAGGTTCAACTCCTCCCGCGCCCACGTCAACCCTTCCACCAGCGCCTTTAGTTGCCTCAGGACTGCGTGCTCCCCCACCAGCCGCCGATTGCAGGGCTGACTCGACCAGCACAGCGGTACGAGAACGCTTAACCTGAGTGCACCGTTCCAGTAATGGAAATGGTGTCGACCTGATTATGAGAAAGGCCCTCTGACCTGGGAGAATGGCGCTTGCCAAAGCTGCCATATCCCCGACCAGGAGGGCACTTTCTCGATGAAGCTCACTCACTGCTCCGGCCCCCGGACTCCTGTGTGGGTTGACGAAGGTAGTCGCACCCTCAAGATGCGGAATGTCGTTCGGGCGGGGCGAGGCGCGACCTACGCGCGAGCACACCAAGAGCTGCCGCGAGCGGTGCATTCTGTCGCGTCGCGCCCGAGCGTGGGGAGGCATCGAGCGGGTCGAGGTTGGCGTCTGACGGGGTCCTGGTTCAGGGCGCAGGACCTGTGCTGTTGCCTGCCGCAGCCGTTCACGAGGTGCGCAAGGACGATCCCGTCTCAAGCAGGGTCTTGAGGCTGGCCAGAACGGCAGGCCACCCTTCGGAGATGGCCGGCAGCACTGCGCTGCCCGGCGCGAAGCCGTCGTGGGTCACCGTGAGCTTGACGACACCGTGGCCGACGTCCTCGATGTCGAAGGCGACCTTGGAGCGGGCTTCGGCACGCCAGGCCGCGGCGGTCGCCTCGTCCATGCCGACCGCCGCGGCCCACTCAGGGGTGATCGTGTGCCATGTGTAGGCCAGCCGGTGGGGCGGATGGGACTCGAGGATCACCTGGTCGGCGCCGCTCACGACCAATCCGACATCGTCGTGGGCCATCTCGTAGGTGGAGCCCTTCTTCCAGTCCGAATTGAACGTCTTCGGACCAGCCGTCTGGTGCCGCCAGTAGCGCTTCATTAGGGCAGGGTCGGTGAGGCCCTGCCACACGCGCTCGGAAGTCTCCTGGATGTAGGTCGTGTAGACGAATGTGGTCTGCTCGCCCTCGGGGTCCATGGCGGTGGCCTCCGGTGCGGTAGGTGGGATTCGGTCTTGTACCAGGGTGTCTGGGTGCACGCACGGGAGGGTAGCGATGGCATCCGCCGACTACCCTCACCATGCCCGGTCGCCGCTGACATGTTAGCCGAGGACCTGATGCGGGCCGCGTCGGTCGACTCCTGCCCCGTGTCGTTAGGGGGTCAGTTCCGCCCGTCTCCGACACCCAACGCCACGCCGAGTGTCTGAGCCTGGCGCCACCGACGCGGTAATCGAATGATGCCGGTCTGGATTATGAGAAAGGCCCTCTGACCTGGGAGAATGGCGCCTGCTAGAGCTGCCGGATCCCCTTACGCGGGCGTGGGCGGCCGGCGCGGGCCCCGGTGACGGGCCGATGACCATGGACCTGGACCCAACCGTCTGCCAGGTGCACGGCGACCCCAAGCAGGGCGCCGCCTACGGCTACACCCACGCGCTCGGCTACCACCCGCTGCTGGCCACCCACGCCGACACCGGCGAGATCCTGCACACCCGCCAGCGCACCGGGCGGGCCAACACTGCCCGCGGCACCGCCAGGTTCGTCGACGAGCTGGCCGCCCGGGTGCGCCGCGCCGGCGCGTCGGGGGAGCGGACCATGCGCATGGATTCGGGGTTCTGGTCGGCCAAGACGATCAAGACCTGCCGCCGCCACCAGATCCGCTACTCGATCACGGTGCGCCAGACCAAGCCGATCCGCCAAGCGATCCAGGCGATCGACGAGGACGCCTGGGTCGACATCGTCTACCCCGAGGGTGGCCAGGCGCAGGTCGCCGAGACCCGCTACCAGGGTGACCGGCTGATCGTGCGCCGCACCCGCCTGACAGGTGCCCAGGCCGAACTGTTCCCCAACTGGCGCTACCACGCCTTTGTCACTGACCGGGTCGGCACCACCGTCGAGCTCGACCACGATCACCGCCGCCACGCCGTCGTCGAGCTGTGCATCCGCGACCTCAAAGCTGAGGGCCTGCGGCATCATCCCTCTGGCAAGTTCGCCGCCAACGCCGCCTGGCTCCTGATCGCCACCCTGGCCCACAACCTGCTGCGCTGGGTCGCTGCCATCGGGCTGGGCGCCCGCGGCGAGCTGGTGGTGGCCAAGACGCTGCGCCGGACCCTGCTCAACCTGCCCGGCCGGATCACCCGCTCGGCCAGGCGATGCAGGCTGCGTCTGCCCGCTGGCTGGCCGTGGGCGGCGTGGTTTGAGCTGGCGCTGGCGCGGCTGCGCTGTGTGGCCTACGCCACCTGACCGGATCTGCCGCACGCGCACCACGCAGACCCGTCCGGGTCGGCGTGAGCGTGTCCGAGGATGGCCAGCGAGCCGCCCGCGGCCTCGCGATCGCCTCACACCGCCGCCACGACCTCCCCGATGAGGCCGTCAACTCCGCGGACAAGCCTCCTCCGACCGGCCCGGCAACACTCAACCCGCCAAGAAATTCCGGCGCGGTGGATTCAGGCTTAGACGGGAACCCCACTGCAGGTCTTGCAGGGTTTCTCAGCATCGGGCCGACGCACCTCACACTAGCGTCCGGCGATCCGCAGCAGCCTGCCGGGATTGGCGACCGACACCCAGACCGCACCCTTGGTGACCGCCACGTCGATCGGATGGCCGCCGACGGCGATCGTCTCGACCGCCCGGTTGGTCTGGGGGTCGATGCGCACCACCACCGTGTCCTCGGCCGCACCATCGACGCGATAGTCGCTGGTCACCCAGAGGTCGCCGGCGCCGACCACCAGGTTGCCGGCATGGTGGGACCCGATCGGGATCGGCGACCCAACCACCCGGTTGGTCGCCGGGTCAATCCGGGACACCGAGTTGTCGTGCCAGTTGCCCACCCACACTGCGCCCGCTCCATAGGCCACCCGGTGCGGCTCAGAGGGAACCGAGATGTCGGCCACCACCGTCCCGCTGGCCAGGTCGATGCGGGTGACCGTGCGCTCGTCGTGGTTGGCCACCCACAGCGACCCGCCCCCCACGGCCAGGCTCTGGGGGCTGGCGCCGGTCCTGACCGGCCGGCCCGAAAGCCGGTTGGTCCGGGGGTCGATCCGGGCCACGCTGGCGCCGCCGGCGCCGGCGTTGGTCACCCAGACCGCCCTTGACGTGGCCGCCAGGTCCAGCGGGGCCCGCGGAACCGTGATGGTGGCCACCGTGCGGCCGGTGGCCAGGTCGATGCGGGCCACGGTGTCCTTACCCGGCGCACCGAGGTCCCCGTCGGCGACGCTGGTGACCCACAGCGCCCCCTGGGCGACGGCGATGGCGGCGGCGTCGGCGGGGACGCGCAGGGGCTTGCCGACGGCCCGGTTGGTTGCCGGGTCGAGCCGGACCACTCTTCCGGCGGCGTCGAGCACCCAGAGGAGCCCGTGGGCCACGGTCATGGGGCCGGCGCCGGGAAGGGGGATGACCGCGGCGAACCGGCCGCGGTCGAAGGCCGGCACGGTGACACCGGTGCCGGTGGGCGTGGGTGGCGGCTGGGTCGACGTTGGGGTGCTTGGGGTGTCGCCGGTGCCTGTGCATCCGGCTGCGGCCAGCAGCACCACGACCACCAACGCCCTGTGCCAGCGTGCACCGTGACGCGGCGACGGGCGGTGGTTGGCGGGGGCTGGCATGGCGCACCTCCCCTTCCAGGATTCCGGACCGAGCACCCTTTTCTACCTCGCAGCTCTACCGCCGGTTCCGCCCGGATCGGGCGTTGCCGGGACCTTGAGGGGAGCCGGCCGGGCAGGTGGTTGCAAGCTCCGACGATCCGCGATCGGTGAGGCGATGGCTTCGACCGCGGGTCGCTTCATCCAGAACGAGCAGAACTTTGTGGCAGCCGCAGGTTGCCGGCGTCCAGGCGGGCGAGGACGCAGTCCGGCGGCCGGGTGAAGGACGCGGTGATCGATCCGCGGGTCAGGTGGGCCTCGAGGCTGGCCGCGGTCAGGTCGGTGGCGACGAGGTCGCCGGTGCTGGCCGTGACTCGGACGCGGGTTCCGGTCGGGACGGTGATCTGCTGGTCGACGGCGCAGCGGGTGATGCCGAGGGTGCCAGGGTGCGGGCAGCCGCCGGTGAGGGTGAGGGCGCCGCCGGGCTGAGTGTGGTGGCTGGGGGGTGTCCAGAGCGACCAGCGTCGGGTGGTGGTCACCTGGACGGTGCCGGTGGGGCTGGGAGTTCGCTCGATCCGGCCGGCATGGACCTTGGCGACAAGCTCGCGGATGCCGGCGGCGGTGGATGTCATGGTGTCGTCGCGGCCGTTGACGCTGTGGAGGGTGGCTGCAGCGACGGCGAGGGCGAGGATGAGGCCGACAAGTATCAGCTGGCGGGTCCGTCGGGGTGGACCCGCCCGCCGGCTTGGGAGGGTTGATGGTGGACACCATTCATTCCTTCAGGCGGTTCTGGGCGGAGGCTGTCGCTTCCGCTGCGCTGCCGGGCCGGCCCGGCAGCTGCGGTCCCGCCAGACGCTACGCGGCCAATGCCGGTCCGTCCTCGACCCCCGGAGCGATCTTGTGCTCCGCCTGCCGTGGAGGTGCAGGGCCGCTCGGAGGGACGCCGGCATCACGCATGTGGGGCCCGGGAGGACCGTCCTGACGGCGTCAGGGTTCGGTGATTCCCTGCTTGTAGGCGAAGATGACCACCTGCACCCGGTCGCGCAGGCCCAGCTTGGCCAGGATGTTGGAGGTGTGGGTCTTGACGGTCGCCTCGCTGAGGTACAGCTCGGCGGCGATCTCGGCGTTGGACCGTCCCTCGGCCAGCTGGCGCAGCACCTCCAGCTCTCGCTGGGTGAGGCGGTCCAGGTCCGGGCAGCGGGGAGCGCGCCGCTGGTGGCGGGTGACCTCCTGGATGACCCGCCGGGTGACCGACGGCGACAGCAGCGCCTCCCCTCGGGAGACCACCCGGACGGCGGTGAGGAGATCCTCAGGTGGGGCCGTCTTCAGCAGGAACCCGCTGGCCCCGAGCTGGAGGGCCTGGAACACGTAGTCGTCGCGCTCGAAGGTGGTGAGGATCAGCACCCGGGTGGCGTTGTCCTCCCGGCCGAGGATGCGGCGGGTTGCCTCCAGGCCGTCGAGGCCGGGCATCTGGATGTCCATCAGGACCACGGCCGGGCGGTGGCGGCGGACCGCGTCGATGGCCTGCTGGCCGTCCTCGGCCTCGGCGACGACCTCGATGTCGGGTTCAGCCTCCAGAATCAGCCGGAAGCCCCGGCGGACCAGGGCCTGGTCGTCGGCTAGGACCACCGTGATCGTCATGATCCGCCGTTCCTGAGTACCGCGTGGACCCGGAAGCCGCCGCCCGGACGGGCCCCAGTCTCCAGGTGGCCGCCGTACAGGCGCACCCGCTCCTGCATGCCGACCAGCCCTTTGCCGCCGGTTGCCGGCCGAGCCGGTGGCGGGCCCTGTCCGTCGTCGACCACCTCGACCTCGACTGCCCCGTTGTCGTAGCGGACGGTGACGGTGGCCTGAGCGGGGCCGGCGTGCTTGAGGGTGTTGGTGAGGGCCTCCTGGATGATGCGGTAGGCGGACAGCTCCACGCCCGCCGGCAGCGGCCCTTGGCGTCCCTGGACGGTGAGCTCGACCGGGAGCCCAGCCTGGCGCATGTGCTCGACTAGCTCGGGCAGCCGCCCCAGGCTCGGCTGTGGCGCCAGGTCGTCACCCTCCTCCTGCCGGCGCAGGACACCCACCAGCTGCTGGAGGTCGGCGATGGCCTGGCGGCTGGCCGTCTCCACCGACCCGATGGCCGTGACGGCCTCGGTGGGGTCGCGGTCGAACAGCCGGCGTGCGACCCCGGCCTGCACGCCCATCACGCTCACGTGGTGGGCGACCACGTCGTGCAGTTCCCGGGCGATCCGCACCCGCTCCTCCAGTACCGCCCGGCGGGCGTTGGCCTCCCGCTCCCCGTCCAGCTGGCGGTTGCGCTCCTCCAGCACCACCCGGTACTCGCGCAGCCGCCGCATCATTGCCCCCAGCGGCCAGGCGAGCAGGAACGGCAGCGCGTCGAACATGGCGATGGCCGCGACCTCGACCACTCCGACGGGGCCGGCCCGGGCTGAGAGCACCACCCCGGAGCCGATCAGCCACAGCAGACAGGCCCCATATACCCAGCCGGCTCGGTGGCGGTCGGCGTAGGCAGCGGCGCTGTAAATGGCCACGCCGAGGATCACCCACGAGGCGATTTCGTTGACCTGCCCGACCGCCCAGTAGCGGGTGAAGTGCAGGGTGGTGACGGCCAGCACCACCAGCGGCCAGCGGCGGCGCAGGACCAGGGGCGCGGCTAGGGCCGCCGCCCAGGCCACGATGACCGGCGTCGAGGGAGGCTCCACCTGGGCCCGCGGAGCGACCAGGGCGACGCCGGTGACTGCGGCCAGGGCCGCCAAGGCCACCGCCAGGGTGACGTCGGCCATCAGGGGGTGGCGCCGCAGCGCCGCGACGATGCGCCCGAGGTTCATCGACCAGAGGGTAACCAGCAGGCCACCGCCGCCGCATCAGTCTCGCGGATGGCGCCAGCTCCCCCCGACGACGGAGCGGCCCGGCCGCCGCGACCTCGGAGATCGGCCTCTGGGTGGACCGGCGGATCCCGCCCCCGGACGATGCGGGCCGGGTCGGCCGCCTCGTACGGTCAGGCCACCAGGCGTCAAGCGTCAAGGAGGATGCGGTGAATGAGCCGATGCAAGGCGCCGTCCAGCGGGGTGAGGTCCTCACCCTTCAACAGCGATCGGTGCGGCGTCGCGACTACGGGCTACGGTGGGGCGACCAGGACCTGGGGCGGCTGCGGTTCGCGCCCGGCCGGCGGGCGCTGGCCCAGGCCGAGACCGACCAGACCGGGGCCCTGGTGCTGACCGCGGCCCGGGACCGGGTCGAGGTCCGCCGCCGCGACGGTGGGACCACGGTCGCCACGGTCGAGGGTGGCCGCCGGGGAGCCATGGTGATCCGCATCCCCCAGGGGCCAGCCTATGGCTGGCGTAGGAGCGGCCGCTGGCAGCGATGGGCGATTGGGGCCGGTCAGGACGACCTGCTGCGGGTTACCGCCGCCCAGGGGTTCCTCAAGTCCTGGGTCCAGGTCACCGTCCAACAGGACCTCCCGGCACAGGCCGCGGTGCTGCTGAGTGTGGTCGGCGGCTTCCTCGCCCTACGCGAGCTGCAGGCCGGGGTCGACGCCAGCGCCGCGGTCGGCGGGATCCTCGCTGCCGGCGCCGGATAGACGCGGACGTAATGAGCCGGGTGGACAGCAGAAGCTCGCGATGAGCGGGGACCACGACGTGGGCCGGCCGCCCATCTCCGCCAGGTGGCGAGTAACAGCCGCCGTTCTGACCATGGTGCTGGCTACCGAACGGCCGCATCGTCTACTCCAGCTTCCACGGCAACCAGCCACTGCCCAACTGGTACCAGATGAACTCCGACGGGACCGGGATCCGCTCGTTGCCGCAGCTCCAGGGTGCCGGCGACCCGATCGCCTGGCTGGCCCACGTTGGCTAAGCGGGAGGAGACCGCTGTGACCGAACTGACGCAGCCGGCCGGGCGCACCCGCCACCGCATCCCGTTGCACACCTACCTCGACTATCGCCTCGGTCGCAACCAGCCGTGGTGGCGCCAGACCTACAACGTGCTCGTCCGCCCCCTCGCCGCGCCGTCGCTGGCGGAGTTCTGGCGCACCTGGAACCCGGTATGGGGTTACTACCTCTCGGTATGGTGCTATCGGCCGGTGCGGCGGGTGCTCCCTCACGCGGTGGCGGTCATGGTCACCTTCACCGTCAGCGGGCTCGTCCACAACCTCCTGGCCATACTCCTAAGCCACCGTCTCAACCCGTTCGTGACGGTCTGGTTCATGCTCTACGGGGTCGTCATGGTGGCCAGCGAAGCGCTCCACATGGACCTGTCGCGCCTCCCGGCTCCGGCCAGGATCCTCGTCAACCTCGCCTATCTGATCGGCTGCTACAAGCTGGTCAGCCCACTCCTGCCCTAGTCGATCCGTACGCCCTTCGCGGGAGGCCAGCAATGCCGCAGCAACCGGTCATGTCCCCGGGTCGGGTGGTC
>DASQWY010000697.1:0-4097 GCA_035640005.1 Actinomycetes bacterium | reverse complement strand
GGCGGGGCTACGACCGCCAGCAGGTCGAGGCCTACGTCACCGACCTGGCCGGCCGCCTGGAGGAGTCCGCCGGGCGCGCCGAGGGAGCCGAGCGGGCGGTGGCCCAGCTGCGCCGTGAGGTCGCCTCCCTGCGGGAGGGCGCGCCGCCCACCTTCGAGCAGCTCGGCGCCGAGGCGGCGATGGTGCTGGAGCAGGCGGGCCGCTCGGCTGAGCTGCTGCTGGAGAAGGCCAAGAGCCGCTCGGAGACGATCGTGCAGGAGGCCAAGCGGGTAGCGGAGCAGATCCGCGCCGAGGCCGCCGAGGAGGCCCAGACGGCGCTGGACAGCGCCCGCGAGTCGGCCGAGCAGGTCCGCCAGGAGGTGCAGCAGGAGCGGCTGGTGATGCAGAGCGAGACCGAGCAGGTCCAGGAGTTCCGTGACGGGCTGCTGGGGGACCTGGGCCGCGTGCACGCCGACATCGGCGCCCTGCTGGAGCGCAGCCGCCTGCAGATTCCCGGCCAGGCCGCGATGGTGACCGACGCCGAGGCCGAGGCGGCCGCGGGCGACGGCAAGGGCCCGAACGCCGACGGCAAGGCGGCCGAGCCGGCCACGGCCACCGAGTCGAAGTAGCCGCCGGGCCCGCGCTCAGCGGGCGGCGCTGCGCGCCAGGGCGTGCTCCACCAGCACCACCAGCGTGTTCAGGCTGGAGCGCGGGTCGCGGGCGTCCATCCGCACCAGCGGGCAGCCGGGCGGCAGCGCCAGCGCGTCGCGCACGCTGGCGTCGGCGAACACGCCGGTGCCGGGGAAGCCGTTGACGGCCACCACGAACGGCAGCCGGCGGTCCTCGAAGTAGTCGATGGCGGCGAAGCAGTCGTCCACCCGGCGCAGGTCGACCAGCACCACCGCGCCGACCGCGCCGCGCGCCAGCTCGTCCCACATGAACCAGAAGCGCGCCTGCCCCGGGGTGCCGAACAGGTAGAGGATCAGCTGCTCGTCGACGGTGATCCGGCCGAAGTCCATCGCCACCGTGGTGGTGGCCTTGTCCGGCACGGCGGCCAGGTCGTCGACGCCGACCGACAGGGCGGTCATCGCCTCCTCGGTGCTCAGCGGCGGGATCTCCGACAGCGACCAGACGAAGGTGGTCTTGCCGACGCCGAAGCCGCCGGCCACCAGGACCTTCAGCGGGATGAGCCCGCCGCCGTCGCTGCCGGCCGCCCGCCGGCGGGCCTCAGCGGGAGCGAAGTCCATCCAGCAGCCTCCCGAGGACCTCGTGACCCGGCCCGCCGTCCGACTCGGCGGGCAGGGGCAGGTGCACGAGCAGGTAGCCGGCGTTGGCGAGGTCGCTGACCAGCACCCGCGCCACGCCGACCGGCACCCGCAGCGCCGCGCCGATCTCGACCAGCGACTTCGGGTGCGTGCAGAGCTTGACGATCGCCCGCCACTCCACCTGCAGCGCCGGCTCGTGCTGGGCGGCCAGGTCGGTGGTGGTGACCAGCGCCTCCAGCGGCAGCTCCTGGCCACCCGAGCGGGTCCTGCCCCTGGTGAACGCGTACACCGGCACGACCCGTTCGCCCTCGCGCCAGCCGTAGCGGCCGTCGGCGGTCACGACTCGGCCCTGCCCGAGCCCACCCGGGGCGCGGGCGTGAGGGCGTGGCCGACGCGCGCCGCGAGCATGGTCATCTCGTAGCCGACCATGCCCATGTCGCAGTGCCGGTCGGTGACCACTGCGAGCGTGGAGCCCTCGCCGATCGAGGTGACGAACAGGAAGCCGCCGCCCATCTCCACGATCGTCTGGGTGACCGGCTCGGCCTCCAGCAGGCGCGCGGTCCCCCTGGCGAGGCTGACCAGCCCGGAGGTGGCCGCCGACAGGCGGTCGGCCAGGCGCGTGTCGACCCGCTCCGAGGCGGCCAGGCGCAGCCCGTCCACCGACACCACCAGGGCGTGCCGCACCCCCGGGGTGCCGCGCACGAAGTCGGCGAGCAGCCAGTCCAGCCGCCCGCCGAGCGCGCCGCCCGGCACGCTCATGACCAGCCGCCGGCGCCCGCCTGGCGGTCGCCGTTGCCGCCGGCGGCGCCGTCGTCCTCCACCAGCGCCCGGGCCGCCTGCCGGCTGACCTGGTAGCGGGTGAGCGCCTCCCTGGCCTGCGTGGGGTCGGGCGCCGGGGCCGGTGGTGGTTCGCCGCCGCCCGCCGTCGCCCGCCGGCGCAGCTCGGGCGCCAGGTGCGCCTGGGGCACGCGCCGGGTGAGCCGCGGCTCGGCCGGCGGGACGTCGCCGTCGCCGCCGTTGCGCGCGGCCGGCACGGCTGCCGGGCCGGCCGCGGCGGGCGCCGGCCCCGCAGCCTGCCCCTGCCCCTCCTCGGGCTCGGGGGGCAGGACCGCGTCCCACCACCCCGGCCACGCCCGGCCGTGGTCGCGCGGCCTGGAGCCGTTGGTGGCCGCCGGCCGCGCCAGCGGGACCTCGGCGGCCACCGGCGCGGCCGCGACCGGCACCGGCACCGGGATCGGGACCAAGAGCGGCGCGGAGTCCGGGGGCGCCGCCTCGGGTAGCCCCGCGCTGCCGACCACCGGCTTCCCCACCCGGGCGGTGGCCGGGCTGGGTCTCGGGCTGCTGCTGGCCGGCGCCGCCGCGCTGACCGTGCTGCGCCGCCGGCGCGTCCTCGGCTGACCCCCCACTGCCTGACCCGGCCCGGTCCCAGCACCGGGCCGGGTCAGCCGCTCCAGGCCTCGGCCAGCAGGGTCCGGGTGTCGGCGAGCAGCTGCGGCAGCACCTTGGTCCGGCCCACCACCGGCATGAAGTTGGTGTCGCCGCCCCACCGGGGCACCACGTGCTGATGCAGGTGCTCGGCGATGCCGGCGCCGGCCACCCCGCCCAGGTTCATCCCGATGTTGAAGCCGTGCGCACCGCTGGCCCGGCGCACCGCCCGCATCGCCTGCTGGGTGAACGCGGAGAACTCGGCCGACTCGGCCGGAAGCAGGTCGGTGTAGTCCGGGACGTGCCGGTACGGCACCACCATCAGGTGCCCGGAGTTGTACGGGTACAGGTTCAGCACCGCGTACACCAGGTCGCCCCGGGCCACGATCAGACCGTCCTCATCGGACAGCGTCGGCATCCGGCAGAACGGGCAGCCCTCGCCATCCCTCGGCTTGCCCTCGCCGCGGATGTAGGCCATCCGGTGCGGGGTCCACAGCCGGTCGAAGGCGTCCGGCTCGCCGGCCCCGTCCTGCCGCTGCTCCCGTGGACGGTTGGTCACGCCGAGGCGCCGTCCATCCCACCAGGACTGTCCACAGTGGCCGCGGATGGGTCGGCGTTCCGTCGGCTCCCGGCGTACCGGACGATCTCCTCGATCGCCTGCGGCAGCGGGATGCCGTTGCGCTGCGAGCCGTCCCGGTACCGGAACGATACGGTGCCCCGGGCCTCGTCCTCGCCCCCGGCGATGAGCTGGAACGGCACCTTGCGCCTGGCCGCGGTCCGGATCT
Organism: Actinomycetes bacterium; assembly: GCA_035640005.1. GTDB lineage: Bacteria > Actinomycetota > CALGFH01 > CALGFH01 > CALGFH01 > DASQWY01. The sequence goes on along the minus strand of DASQWY010000697.1, from coordinate 643 downwards.
TCTTCTGCATCCGGTCGTCCGAGTCGTCCACCTCGACCCGGACGCCGCGCTCCCGCAGCCGGTCGGCGTCGTTGATGTACGCCATGCGGTGCGGCGTCCACAGCCGGTCCAGCTCGTCGGGTTCACCCGTCACGGACTCAGATCCTACGGCGCCGCCGCGCTCGGCCCGGTGTTCTGGCGGGACCGGACGACCTCGACCTGGATGCCGCGCTCGCGCAGCTTGGCGGCCACCTTCTCCAGATGCGGAATGTGATCGTCGGCGATGGGGATGCCGACGGCCTGGACGGGAGACAGCCACGGCGGTAGCGCGCCCGCGTAGTGCTCGAGCAAGATCCCGAAGAACCGCTCCACCGAGCCGAACAGCGCGCGGTGGATCATCACCGGGGTCTGCCGCGAGCCGTCCGCGGCCTGGTACTCCAGCCCGAACCGCTTGGGCTGGTTGAAGTCGACCTGGATGGTCGACAGCTGCCAGGTGCGGCCGATCGCGTCCTTGGCCTGCACCGAGATCTTCGGCCCGTAGAAGGCCGCGCCGCCCGGGTCGGGCACGAGTTGCAGCCCCGACTCGTCGGCGGCGGCCTGCGGCGCGGCCGTGGCCGCCGCCCAGTCCTCGTCCGACCCGATGAACTTGGGCGAGTCGTCCCGG
>DASQWY010000696.1:0-4437 GCA_035640005.1 Actinomycetes bacterium | reverse complement strand
GCTGGTCGACCGCGCCTGGGCCCTCGCCGCGGCAACCGGCGAGCAGCAGAAGATGGCCACCGCCGCGGCCGCGCGGATGGAGCTGGCCTGGCTCGGCGGCGACGAGGCGGCCGCGCGCGCCGCCGGCGGCGAGCTGCTGGCCGTCGCCACCCGCCTGCGGCACGCCTTCCTCCGCGGCGAGGTGCTGCGCTACCTGCGCCGCGCCGGCGAACCCGTCGAGCCGTTCCCCGGCTGCCCGCCGCCGCTGGCCGCCGGGATCGCCGGCGACGCGCGGACGGCCGCGCGGCTGTGGGAGGAGGCCGGCAATCCCTACGAGCAGGCGCTGGAGCTGACCGAGTCGCCGGAGGAGGCGGAGGTCCTGCGGGGGCTGCGCATCCTCGACCGGCTCGGCGCGGTGGCGACGGCCGGCATCGTCCGGCGCCGGCTGCGCCGCCGCGGCGTCCGCGGCGTCCCCCGCGGGCCGCGCGCGGCCACCCGGGCCAACCCGGGCCGGCTGACCGACCGCCAGCTCGACGTGCTGGCGCTGCTCGCCGAGGGCTGCACCAACGCCGAGATCGCCAGCCGCCTGTACCTCTCCCGGCGGACCGTCGACAACCACGTCGCCGCGGTGCTGACCAGGCTGGACGTCGGCTCCCGGCACGACGCCGTGGCGGCGGCCACCGCCCTGGGGCTGCTGCGGCCCGGGGAGCGCGAAACGTAGGTACCGGCCGGCCGCGACCTGAGCAGCCGATGCTCATGTGCGCCCCCTGGCGCTTGCCTAGCCTGTTGCCGCCATGCCCTTTCGGAACGCCGCCACGTCACGCCGCCCCCGTGCCGGCCGGCACCGGCCGCCGGTGACGTGCGGCACTGCCCCCGAGCTTGTGAAGGGATTCACTTGCCCTGAAGCTCGCAGGGACCGGAGGAGGAACCGCCCGAGGGGGCACACGTCATGACCAGCGTCGAAGCTCCGCTGCTGCGCCGCATCCGGGAGTCGGTGATCGGCGACGACGCCGAGCTGCCCGGCCCGTTCGGGCCGCGCCGGATCACCTACGCCGACCACACCGCCTCGGGCCGCGCGCTCGGGCTCGTGGAGGACTTCATCCGCGACCAGGTGCTGCCCTTCTACGCCAACACCCACACCGAGTCCTCCGGGACGGGCCTGCGGACGACCCGCCTCCGCGAGCAGGCCCGGCAGCTGATCGGCGGGGCGGTCGGCGCCGGCGACGAGCACGCCGTGATCTTCACCGGCTCGGGGTCCACCGGCGCGATCGACAAGCTCATGCGCGTCCTCGGGCTGCACATCCCATCGGAGCTGGACGGGCGCCTCGGGCTCGCCACCGCCCTGCCGAGCCGGCGGCGGCCGGTGGTGTTCATCGGGCCGTACGAGCACCACTCCAACGAGCTACCCTGGCGCGAATCCGTGGCCGACGTGGTCCGCATCGGCGAGGACGCCGCCGGGCGGATCGACACCGCCGCGCTCCGGCGGGAGCTGATGCGCCACGCGGGGCGGCCGCTGCGGATCGGCTCGTTCTCGGCCGCCTCCAACGTCACCGGCGTGGTCAGCGACACGGACGCGATCTCCGAGCTGCTGCACAGCCACGGCGCGCTGGCCTGCTGGGACTACGCCGCCGCCGGGCCGCACGTGGAGATCGCCATGCGGGCCAGGCCCGGCCGCCCGCTCTCCTACAAGGACGCGGTGTTCCTCTCCCCGCACAAGTTCGTCGGCGGGCCCGGCACCCCAGGGCTACTGGTGGTCCGGCGGGAGCTGGTCGGCAACCGGGTGCCGACCGTGCCCGGCGGCGGCACCATCAGCTACGTCCACGCCACCGGCCAGCACTACCTGGACGACCCCACGCACCGCGAGGAGGGCGGCACGCCGGCGATCGTCGAGTCGGTCCGGGCCGGGCTGGTCTTCCAGCTCAAGCAGGCCGTCGGCGCCGCCGTGATCGCCGAGCGCGAGTCCAGCTTCGCCCGCCGCGCGATCGCCTCCTGGCGGACCAACCCGGCCATCGAGATCCTCGGCGACCCCGACGCCGACCGCCTGCCGATCGTCTCCTTGGTGGTGCACTCCCCGAGCGGCCGGCGGCTGCACCACAACTTCGTGGTGGCCCTGCTCAACGACCTGTTCGGCATCCAGGCGCGCGGCGGCTGCTCCTGCGCCGGGCCGTACGGCCACCGGCTGCTCGGCATCGGCCCGGACCGCGCCCGCGACCTCGCCAGCCAGGCGGTGGACGGCTGGCTCGGGATCAAGCCGGGCTGGACCCGGCTGAGCTTCAGCTTCTACCTGTCGGAGCCGGTCTTCGGGTACGTCGTCGCGGCGGTGCACCTGGTCGCCACCCACGGCGCCAGGCTGCTGCCCGAGTACCGGTTCGACCCGCGCTCGGGCCTGTGGCGCCACCGCGACGCTCCCGACCCCCTGGTCAGCCTGGACCCCCTGGGCCGCAGGGCCCCACCGCGGCGGGTGCCGGAGGCCGCCCTGGCCGGCTACCTGGCCCAGGCCCGCGCCATCCTCGCCGCGGCGCCGCACGCCACCACCAACGGGCACGCGCCCGTCCCAACCCCCGAACGGTTCGAACGGCTGCGCTGGTTCGAGCTGCCCGATGTCTGCCTCACCCTTTCAGGAGGTGTCCCGTGACCACCACTACAACTACCAACACCTACGTGTTCGACCCGGACTGGACGATGGAACGCGACCGCTTGCGGGCGCTGGAGTCGCTGTTCGACGACGTGTCAATGGGCCACCTGGCCCGCCTCGGGGTGGCCGAGGGCTGGCGGTGCCTGGAGGTCGGCTGCGGGGCGGGCGGGGTCGCCCGCCGGCTCGCCGGGCGGGTCGGCAGCGGCGGCCGCGTGGTCGCCATCGACCTGGACACCCGCTTCGTCGAGGGGCATAGCCTCGGCAACCTCGAGGTCCGGCGGCACGACCTCATGACCGACCCGCTGGAGCAGGGCGCCTTCGACCTGGCGCACGCGCGGGCGGTGATCGAGCACCTCCCCGACCACCAGGGCGCGCTGGAGCGGATGGTCGCCGCCCTCCGCCCCGGCGGCTGGGTGCTGATCGAGGAAACCGACTTCGGGGGCCCGGCGGCGGCCGCGCTGGCACGCTACTGCCTGCCCACCGAGCTTGCCCCGCTGGTCGAGCGGCTCTACCGCGCGGTCGAGGCGGCGTTCGCGGCCGTCGGCGCCGACGCCAGCTACGGCCCCAGGCTGCTGGCCGGCCTGAAGGCGGCGGGGTTGGAGCGCGTCGGCGGCGAGGTGCACACCCCGATCGTCGCCGGCGGCACCGAGAACTGGGTCCGCGGCAGCCTCCAGCAGCTCGCACCGCGCCTGGTGGGCGCGGGGCTGGTCAGCGACGAGGAGGTCGCGCGCTTCCTCGCCCTGGCCGCGGACGGATCCAGCCACTACGCGCCGCCGCTCATGGTCACCGCCTGGGGCCAGCGTCCCGCCTGACCGCGCCGTAACGCTTGCGAGACGGGGACCCGCCACACTGGGGCGGTGAACCGTTCAGGGCTTGGACGTGGCCGGCCGGCGTGGCTGGCGTGGGGGCTGTGGGCGCTGGCCGTCCTCGGCCTGGCCACGGTCCCCTGGTTCGACCACCTGCTGCGCCGCGCCGGCCGGCCCGACCTGGCCCAGCTGGACGCCAGCACCATCCCCTACCTGCTGGCCATCGTGGTCGCCGCGACCGTCGGCGCCGTCCTGGCCGGCCGCCGGCCGCGGCACCCGGTCGGCTGGCTGCTGCTGGCCCTGGGGCTGTCGGTGACGGCGTCCGGGATTGCCGACGGGTACGCGCGCTACGGGCTGGTGGCCCGGCCCGGGGCGCTGCCCGCGGCCCGCTGGGTGGCCGTCTACAGCCCCGCGACCCTGTTCCTGGCCCTGGCCGCGGTCGGCTTCGTGCTGCTGCTCACCCCGACCGGGTCGCTGCCGTCGCCCCGCTGGCGCTGGTGGGCCAGGGTGGCCGCGGCTGCGCCGGCGGTCCTGCTGCTGGCGCTGACGCTGGGGCCGGGTCTGGTGATCCCGCCCTACGACGAGGTCATCGACCCGGTCGCCATCCCCGCCCTCGCCGGCACGGTGCAGGTGGCGGTCCTGGCGGCGATCGCCGTCATGGTCGGCGGCCTCGCGGTCGGGGCCTGGTCGCTGCTGGTGCGCTTCCGCCGCGCCCGCGGGGCCGAGCGCCAGCAGCTTCGCTGGCTGGCGTTCGCGGCCGCCCTGACCGGGGCGCTGGCGGTGGTCGTCGCGGTCGGCTTGGCCGTGAGCGCCGACGCGGCGATGCTGCAGGCGCTCGGCGCCTGCCTGGCGCTGCTGCCGCTGGCGACCGGCGCCGCGATCCTGCGCTACCGGCTGTACGACCTGGACCGCATCGTCAGCCGCACCCTGGCCTACGGGCTGCTGAGCGTGCTGCTGGGCGGCGGCTACGCCCTGGCCGTGCTCGGCCTCGGCCAGCTGCTCGGGCGCCGCTCCAGC
>DASQWY010000695.1:0-3770 GCA_035640005.1 Actinomycetes bacterium | reverse complement strand
CGGCCGCCGTCGTCCACGCCGGCCGGGTGCTGGCCTGCTCGGCGGACGCGAGGGCCGAGGGGGTGCGGCCCGGCCTGCGCCGGCGGGAGGCGCAGGCCCGCTGCCCGGGGCTGCGGCTGCTCGACCACGACCCGGCCCGGGACGCCCGCGCCTTCGAACCGGTGCTGGCCGCCGTGGAGGCGCTCACCCCCCGGGTCGAGGCCGTCCGGCCGGGGGAGTGCGCCTTCCCCGCCAGGGGTGCCGCCCGCCACCACGGGGGTGAGGCGCCCCTGGCCGCCGCGGTGGCGGCCGCGGCCGCCGCGGCGCTCGGCGGCCGCGCCGGCGTCCTGGTCGGGGTCGCCGACGGCGCCTTCGCGGCCGGGCTGGCCGCCCGTAGCGGCCTGGTCGTCCCGGCCGGCGGGAGCCCCGCCTTCCTCGCCCCCCTCCCGGTGGCCGTGCTGGACCGGCCCGACCTCGCCGACCTGCTCGTCCGGCTCGGCCTGCGCACCCTCGGCGACCTGGCCGCCCTGCCGCGGGCCGTGGTGGCCACCCGTTTCGGTCCCGAGGGGACGCGCGCCCACCGGCTGGCCAGCGGCCAGGACGAGCGGCCGCAGGCGCTGCGCCGGCCGCCACCGGAGCTGCGGGCGGTGGCCGAGCTGGACCCGCCCGCCGAGCGGGTCGACGTCGCCGCCTTCGCGGCCAAGGCGCTCGCCGACGAGCTGGTCGCCCTGCTGGACCGGCACGGGCTGGCCTGCACGCGCCTGCGCGTGGAGGCCGAGACGGCCCACGGCGAGACCCTGGGGCGGACCTGGCGGCTGGACGCCGGCGCACCGGTCCGCCCCTCCCAGGCGCCGGCCGCCCGGCTGGCCGCCACCATGGCCGAGCGCGCCCGCTGGCAGCTGGAGGGCTGGCTGGGCGGCGGGGCGGCCGAGCGGCCCACCGCCGGGATCACCCGCCTGCAGCTGGTGCCCGACCAGGTCGTCGCCGACCGCGGCCGCCAGCTCGGGTTCTGGGGCGGCGAGAGCGAGGCCGGCGAGCGGGCGGCCAGGGCCCTCCAGCGCCTCCAGGCGATCCTGGGCAGCGGCGGCGTCCGCACCGCCCGCCTGCGCGGCGGCCGCGACCCGGCCGACCGGGTGGCCTTCGCCGACCCCTTCGAGGCCCCGGAGCCGGCCGCGGGCGCGGCGCGGCCGCTGGCGGCGCCCTGGCCCGGGCGGGTGCCGGCGCCCGCCCCGGCGATCGTCCACCCCGAGCCGCTGCCGGCCGAGCTGGCCGACGCCGGCGGCGCGCCGGTGACGGTCGGGGGGCGGGGGCTGGTCAGCGCGCCGCCGAGCCGCCTGCGGGTCCGGGGCGGGGAGTGGGCGGCCGTGGCCGCCTGGGCCGGCCCCTGGCCGGTGGACGAGCGCTGGTGGGACGCGACCGCCCGCCGCCTGGCCCGCCTGCAGGTCACCACCGCCGAGGGCAGCGCCTACCTGCTGCGGCTGGCCGCCGGCCGCTGGTGGGTGGAGGCCACCTACGACTGATCGCGTTTCAGGATGCCGGTCAGGCTGGCAGCCGGTGCGGTGGCGAGCACCTGGCCGTCCCGCGCTCCCAGGATGGGTCCCGGATAGACCCTGTGGACGGCCGTTTGCCTCCGTTTCCCTCCGGACGTAGAACCCTGCCGGAGGTTCGGGCAAAGGAGGGAGCGGATGGCAGGAACAGGGATCCGGGTCACCCCGGAGCAGCTGCGGGAGGTCTCGGCCCGGCTGGAGGCGGGCGCCGCCGGCATCGAGGCGACCCTGCGCGAGCTGGCCGGCGCCGTGGCCCCGCTCGGGTCGGACTGGGCGGGCGTCGCCCAGGCCCGTTTCCAGGAGCTGTGGGCCGAGTGGCAGCGCAGCGGGGCCGCCCTGGGGCAGGCGCTGACCGGGATCGCGCGGCTCACCGGCCGCGCCGCGGCCGGCTACGAGTCGACCGAGGAGGGGATCGCCGCCAGCTTCACGCGTTCCTGACCGGGGGCTGGGGCGAGCTGTTGGAGGTTGGCTGGACGCGCCCCGGGCCCGGCGGGTCCATAGCGGACGTTCCGGAGCGGCTCAGCCGCGCTGTCCGCGAGCGCCGAGGACGGCGGTCCCCTCCAGGAACCCGACGACCTCGCCAACCATCTGGCGGCCGTCCAGCAGGGCCGCGTCGTTGTGGTCGGCCCCTGGCACCAGCACGAACCGCTTGGGCACGGCGGCCGCGTCGTACAGCCGCCTGCTGAGCGCGGCGGGCACGATCTGGTCGCGTTCGCCCGCGACCACCAGCAGCGGCACGGTCAGCCGCGCCACCCACGCCGCGGACGCGTACCGGTCGGCGAGCAGCAGCCGGACCGGCAGCCACGGGTAGTGCAGGCGCCCGACGTCGGTCAGGGAGGTGAACGGGGAGCGCAGCACCAGCGCGGCCGGCGGCCGCTCCACCGCCAGCCGCAGCGCGACCGCCGCGCCGAGCGACTCCCCCAGGTAGGCGATCCGGCTCGGGTCGACCTCAGGGCGGGCGGCCAGCCAGGCCTGGGCCGCCCGGGCGTCGGCAGCCAGGCCGTCCTCGGACGGCCGGCCGGGGTTGCCGGCGTAGCCCCGATAGTCGAACAGCAGCACCGACAGGCCGGCGGCCGACAGCGCGGCGGCCAGCGGCGCGCGCAGCGCCCGGCTGCCGGCGTTGCCGTTGCAGACCAGCACGGCCGGGCCGCGGCCGCCGCCCGGGGCCGGCAGGAACCAGCCGCCCAGCCGCAGGCCGTCCTCGGTTTCCAGGGCGACCTCCCGGCTGCCGGCCAGCACCGAGGACGCCGCCGGCACCCGGCCGGGCCAGGGGAAGTAGATCAGCCGCCGCTGCTGCGACCACACCAGCCCAAGCAGCACCGCGACCAGCAGCGCGACCGTGGCCGCAGCGGCCAGCATCGCACCCGTTCCTCCCGTCTGCCAGGTACGCCGAACCATCGCGGCTCCTGCACCGCGGGCCGAGCGGCGCCACCGCCGACGCAGGTGTTGCACGCCTTCATCATCGACCGGGCCTGAGGATCCGTCGAGGCCGCACGCTCGGCCCCGGCCGGGGCCGAGCCCGGTCGGCCCCGCCGCCCGGGATCAGGACATCGGCGGCGGACGCCACGGTCAACGGGTAGCCCGCGGGCGCTCAGGAACCCAGGTAGCGCAGGACCGCCAGGACCCGGCGGTTGTCGTCCTCCGAGGGCGGCAGCCCGAGCTTGCCGAGGATGCTGGCCACGTGCTTCTCCACCGCCCCGGCCGAGACGACCAGCGCGTGCGCGATGGCGGCGTTGGAGCGGCCCTCGGCCATCAGCGAGAGCACCTCGTGCTCGCGGGGGGTGAGCGAGGCAAGGTCGCCGGCGCGCCGGCCCGCCCCGGCCAGCTGGGTGACGACCTCGGGGTCCAGCGCGGTGCCGCCCTCGGCGACCCGGGTCAGCGCGTCGGTGAACTCCGCCAGCCGGGCGACCCGGTCCTTCAGCAGGTAGCCGACGCCGGCCGCGCCGCCGGCCAGCAGGCGGGTGGCGTAGCCGGCCTCGACGTACTGGGAGAAGACGAGCACGCCGGTCCCGGGGTGCTCGCGGCGGATGTCGATGGCCGCCCGCAGCCCCTCGTCGGTGTGGGTCGGCGGCAGGCGGATGTCCACCACGGTCACGTCGGGACGGTGCTCGGCGACCGCGGCGCGCAGCGCGTCGCCGTCGGCCACCGCGGCGCAGACCTGGTGACCGCGATCGTTCACCAGCCGGACGAGGCCCTCCCGCATCATCGCGGAGTCCTCGGCGATCACGACGCGCAAGGGGGGTG
>DASQWY010000694.1:0-2008 GCA_035640005.1 Actinomycetes bacterium | reverse complement strand
CCGCCTTCCGCGACGTCGGCTACACCTACGACACCACCCCGTGGCCGACCCACGTCACCCTGGACAACTTCAAGACGGCCTTCTCGACCAGCCTGGGCAACCACTTCGCCCGCGCCCTGCTCAACAGCGTCATCATCGGCGTCTGCACCACGATCCTGGCGGTCATGGGCGGCGTGTTCGCCGCCTACGCGCTGGCGCGCCTGGACTTCCGCGGCAAGTTCGTCGTGCTCGGCGTGGTGCTCGGCGCCTCGATGTTCCCCGGGGTCGCCCTGCTGACCCCGCTGTTCCAGCTGTTCACCAACATCCACTGGATCGGCCAGTACCAGGCGCTGATCATCCCCGACATCTCCTTCGCCCTGCCGCTGACCGTCTACACCCTGACGGCCTTCTTCGCCGAGATGCCGTGGGAGCTGGAGCAGGCGGCCCTGGTCGACGGCGCCACGCCCGGCCAGGCGTTCCGCAAGGTCATCCTGCCGCTCACCGCGCCGGGCCTGTTCACCACCGCGATCCTGGCGTTCATCGCCGCCTGGAACGAGTACCTGCTGGCCAGCGAGCTGTCCAGCGACCGGACCCAGCCGGTGACGGTGGCCATCGCCTCCTTCACCGGCGCCCAGCCGCACCAGGAGCCGTACACGGCCGTCATGGCCGCCGGGACGATCGTCACCATCCCGCTGGTCATCCTGGTCCTGGTGCTGCAGCGGCGGATCGTGGCCGGGCTCACTGCCGGCGGCGTCAAGGGCTGACCATGCCGATGCACCCGAGGGCCCGTGCCCAGCGTCTTGAGATGGCCATCGGGTTGCTCGCCTTCTTCACCGTGGTGTCGTTCATCGACACGGTGGTGGCCGAGTTGCGGGGGGAGCCTGCCCTACGGCAGGCGCTCATCCTGCTCGGCTTCGTGCTGCTGACGGCGCTGCTCATCCGGGTCCGCCGGCGCTCCTGACCGGCGTATCCGGGAGCGCGTCCATGGTGGGGTCGGCACGGCCGTCGCGGGGGCTGCGGACCGGGCTGGGCGTGCTGGCCGCGATCGGGGTGCTGTTCCTGGTGGGCCGGCTGTCGTCGGTCGGCCCGGAGCCGACGGCGCCGGACGCGGAGGCGTCCGCGCCGGCGCGACCGCTCAGCAGCGTGCTGGAGTTCGCCGAGCCGATCGGCGGCATGGTGCTCAACCACGCCGCCATGTGGGTCGGCCATGGCACCACGGTCGAGGCGCTGGACCCGCAAACCCTCACCGTCAACGCGAGGGTGCAACTGCCCGCGATCGCCACCGCCGTGCGGCCCGGGGTCGCCAGGCCGCTCCGTGGCCTGGCCGCCGGCGCCCGCGGCGACACGATCTGGGCGTCGCTGGCCAACCCGGCCGCCGGCCTGCTGCGCATCGACACGGCCAGCGCCCGGGTGGAGGCGGTTGTCCCGGTCGCCGGCGTCGGCCCGGCCGCGGTCAGCGGCGCCGGCGGCGCCGCCGGCGTGTGGGTGGTCTGCTGCGGCGGGGAGACCTTCCTGGGCCCCAGCCGGCTGGTCCGGGTCGACGCGCGCACCAACCGGGTGGTGGCGGAGGTCCCGCTGCCCGGGCTGCCCGACGCCGTCGGCGTCGGCGCCAGCGGGGTGTGGGTGCGGGGGGCCACTGGCCCGGTCTGGCGGGTCGACCCGGTCACCAACCGGGTGGTCGCCACGGTGGCGGTCCCCGGCGGCCTCGGCGGCATCCGCGGCAGCGTGGTGGTGGGCCGGGACGCGGTCTGGGTGAGCGACCCGGCGTCCGCGACCGTCCTGCGCATCGACCCGGGCAGCAACCGGATCGCCGCCCGCTTCCGGGCGGCCGGGAGCCCGCTGGCGGTCGCCGCGGACGGCACCCTGCTGGCCACCAGCGGCCAGCGCGTGCTCGGCATCGGCCGCGGGCCGGTCCGCAGCGCCCAGGTCGACGGGCTCAACGGGGACTACGCCAGCGCGGTGGTCGCCGCCGCCGACGTGATCTGGGTCGCCGAGTCCGGCGCCCTGTTCCGCGTCGACCGGCGGGCGC
>DASQWY010000693.1:0-6294 GCA_035640005.1 Actinomycetes bacterium | reverse complement strand
CGATCGGCTCGGCGATGTCGCTGACGTCGGTCAGCGCCTCGCGGTAGATGTGGGCGTACAGGACCGAGAACCAGTCGAAGATGTCGTGGCCCTGCTTGGCCGACACCTCGGCCGCGCTGCGGGCCGGGTGGTCGGCCTGGTTGATGTTGTCGACCGTGACCTTGACGTTGTTCGCCTGGCCCCACTCGAGGACGTACTTCTTGTTGAACCACTCGTCGTAGGCCGGCACGAAGTGGCTCCACTGGATGATCTTCAGCTCGGTGCCCGGCTTGGCCGCGACCGGCGCGGCGGCCGGCGCCGCGCCGCCGTGCTGGTGCTCGCCGGCGGGCTGGGCCAGCACCACGGCGGGCCGGTCGGCCGGCCGCGCGGCCGTGCAGCCGGCCGCGCCGAGCGCGGCGGCGGCGAGCAGGGCGGCGACCAGCGCGGGGGGACGCTGCATTGGTTGACCTCGCTGGCTGGGGGCGGATCTGCAGGTGAACTCCTGCCGGCGGCGCCGGATTCCCAGATTCGCGGCCGCCCGGCTCGCTACGATGGCGTCGACACCATCCCGACCTGCCAGGGGACGTGGACCGCGATGCCGACCGATCACGCAGCTGAGCTCGCCAACCTGCGAACGCGCCTTGCCGACGCGAAGGAGTTCCTTTGACCTGGAGGGCAAGCGGCGGGAGCTGGAGGGGCTGCGGGAGCAGGCGGCGGCGCCGGACCTGTGGGAGGACCCGAACCGCGCCCGGCGGGTGATGAGCCGGCTGGCCGCGGTCGAGGACGACCTGCAGACCGCCGACCGGCTGGGGCGGCAGCTCGAGGACCTGGAGACCCTGAACCAGCTGGCCCTGGAGGAGGACGACGACTCGGTCGCGGGCGAGCTGGCCGCGGGGCTGGCGTCGCTGCGCCGGGAGGTCGAGGACCTCGAGGTGCTGGCGCTGCTCGGCGGGGAGTTCGACGACCGGGACGCGATCGTGACGATCCACCCCGGCGCCGGCGGCACCGAGTCGCAGGACTGGGCCGAGATGCTGTGGCGGATGCTGACCCGCTGGGCAGAGCGGCGCGGGTTCAAGGTGACCGTGAACGACTACCAGGAGGGGGACGAGGCCGGCATCAAGTCGGTGACCCTGACCCTGGAGGGGCCGCGGGCCTACGGGCTGGTCTCGGCCGAGGCCGGCACCCACCGGCTGGTGCGCATCTCCCCGTTCGACCAGGCCAGGCGCAGGCACACCTCGTTCGCGGCGGTGGACGTGATCCCGGTGCTGCAGGACGAGGACACCCCGGAGATCGACGACGCGGACCTGCGCATCGACATCTACCGCTCCTCCGGACCGGGCGGGCAGGGGGTGAACACCACCGACTCGGCGGTGCGCATCACCCACCTGCCGACCGGGATCGTGGTGGCGGTCCAGAACGAGCGCTCGCAGCTGGCCAACAAGACGATCGCGCTGAAGATCCTGGCGGCGCGGCTGGCCGAGCGGGCCCGGCGCGAGCGGGAGGCGCAGCTGCAGGCGCTGCGGGGCGACCGGGGGGAGATCGCCTTCGGCAACCAGATCCGCTCCTACGTGCTGCACCCCTACCAGATGGTGAAGGACCACCGGACCGAGGTGGAGACCGGCAACGTCCAGGCGGTGCTGGACGGCGACCTGGACCAGTTCGTCGCGGCCGAGCTGCGCCGCCGGGCGGTCGGGCGCGGCGACGGCGGCCAGGCGTAGGCCCGGCCGGGACGGAATCGAAACCAACTCGTGACGGCCCTCGTGACGGCCGCGTGCGGCCTTGCCGGCGCGATGCGCTAGGCTGGAGGCTCCCGTACCTGGACTGCAGGAGCGTCAATGTCCCCGACCTCGAGCGTGTGCGGATGAGCCTGGTCACCGGCCTCTACGAGCGCTGGCGGCACCTGGTCCACGAGCTGGCCAAGTTCGGCATCGTCGGCGTGGTCAACACCGTGCTCGACTTCTCCCTGGCCAACGTGCTGCACCTGGGCCTGCACTGGCACGCGCTGGCGGCCAAGTCGACCTCGGTGGCGGTGGCGGCGACCTCCTCCTACTTCATGAACCGCCACTGGACGTTCAGGCACAGGGCCCGCACCGGCCTGCGCCGCGAGTACTCGCTGTTCTTCCTGCTCAACGGGGTCGGGCTGCTGATCGCGGACGCCTGCATCGTGGTGGTCCAGGACGGCTTCCACCGGACCGGGCCGCTGTGGTTCAACGTCGCCCAGGTGGCCGGCCTGGCGATCGGCATGCTGTTCCGCTTCACCACCTACAAGCGCTGGGTGTTCATGTCGCCCGAGCGGGTCGCCGCCCGCGGCCCGGCCGAGGTCCCGGCACCGCTGGGCGTGGCGCCGGCCGGCCGCGCCCACGCCTGGCGCCGCTAGGCCCGCCGGCTGCTGTCCGGGTCGGCCGGCGCCGGGTCGGCCGGCGCCGGCGCCCGCTCGTAGAGGCCGCCCCTGGCCGCCCGCCGCACCGACCAGACGTCGGCCAGCATGCGCCGCGCGTCGCCGAGCAGCCGCACCCGGCTGCCCGGCCGCACCTCGGCGGTGACCGGAACCTCCTCGACCGCCAGGCCGAGACGGCGGGCGATCAGCAGCACCTCGGCGTCGAAGGCGAAGCCGTCCAGCCGCGCCCGGCCGAACACGGCGGCGGCGGCGTCGCGCCGGAAGCCCTTGAGGCCGCACTGGGTGTCGTGGAAGGGGAGGCCGAGCAGCAGGCGCATCGCCCGGTTGAAGACGCGGCTGGCCAGGCGGCGCAGGGCCGGGCTGGCGGCGGTCTCGGGGTCGAGCCGGGCGCCGATCGCGACCGGCGCGCGGCCCAGCGCCTCCACGATCCGGTCCACCTGCGCCGGGCCGTAGGAGCCGTCGGCGTCGGTGAACACCACCAGCTCGCCGCGGGCGGCGGCCATGCCGGTGCGGACCGCGTGGCCCTTGCCGTGGTTGCGGACCGCGCGCAGCACGCGGACCCGCGGGTCGCGGGCGGCGGCCTGGTCGGCCACCGCGACGGTGGCGTCGCTGGAGCCGTCGTCGACGATCAGCACCTCCACGTCGGTGCGGTCGGGCGGGTAGTGGGCGAGCATCCCGGCCAGGGTGCGCGGCAGCCGCTCGGCCTCGTCCAGGCAGGGCAGCACCACGGTCAGGGCCACGCCGGTCACGGCGGGCCTCCCGCCGCCACCCGTTCCAGCAGGACGATCCCGCCCTGGTCGAAGCGGGTCCGCCACGCCGGGCTGCCCTGGATCCGTTTCAGCAGCTCGCGGTCGTCCTTGCCGAGCACGTCGCGCTGCACCAGCACCCAGCGCAGCGCGTCGACCTCGGCGCGGCTGTGCTCGTCGCCGCTCAGCCCCCAGTTCGCCGCCCGGAACGGGTTGGGGAACTCGTAGATCCGCCGGCGGTTGCCGAGGTGGGTGACCAGGTTGTACTGGACGCTGGCCGGGCTGTCGGGGTCCACCAGCGCCATCGCCCGCTGCCTGGTCGCGTCCAGCGGCGAGGGCGGCCCGACCACCAGCTGCGTCGACCAGGGCGCTGAGCCGTAGCGGTGGTCGGCGACGCCGGCGGCCGCCACCAGCACCAGCAGCAGCGGCGCCAGCAGGGCGCGGCGGCGCGCCTTGACCGCCGCCAGGCCGCCGACGGTGGCGATCGCCAGGAACGGGGCGGAGGTCGCCAGGTACTGGTAGCGGATCTCCTGGTTGTACCCGGGGGTGGCGGCGAGGTTGAAGAACAGCGGCGCGGCGACCGGCAGCAGCCAGCGGGGCGCCAGCAGCGGCAGCCCGGCCAGCGGCAGCACCACCAGCGCCAGGTAGGCGGTCCCGCGGTCGGACATGGTCATCGCCAGCGCCTTGCTGGCCAGCAAGGGGATGGCGCCGAGCAGGCCAGGAAGCGAGGTGTCGCTGATGCCGAAGTTCAGCTCCAGGTGCGGGCTGGACCGCCCGTTGACCAGCGGGATCAGCAGGAAGGTGCAGAGCACGAACCAGCCGAGCCCGGCCGCTGCGGCCCGCCAGCCCACCCGGCGGTGGCCGCCCAGCACCAGGAACAGGCCGAACCCGGCCACCACCAGGCCGACGTCCTCCTTGCACAGCAGCGCGAGCGCCAGCAGCACGGTCATGGCCCGCCAGCGGCGCCGGTCGGCGGCCAGCGCGGCCAGCGCCAGGAACCCGGCGGCCAGCGTCTCGCAGTGGAACTGCCAGGTGGCCGCCCACTGCATCGCCGGGTAGGCGAGGTAGGCGACGGCCACGGCCAGCCCGGCCGCCTGGTGGCCGAGGTGGCGGGTGCCGAGCCGGTAGACGACCACCGCCGGCACCGCCAGCGCCAGCACCTGCAGGGTGAGCAGCAGGCGCGGGTCGGGCCACAGCCGGTACAAGGGCGCGACCAGCAGCAGGATGTAGGAGGCGTGGTCCCCGAACAGGTTCAGGCCGCGGACGGTGACGAACGGCGCCTGCAGGCGGGAGAGCAGCCACGTGCCCTGCTGGAAGATGCCCAGGTCGAAGCCGTAGGTGCCGTAGCGGGCGTGGATGGTCCAGGTCTGGCGGATGAAGGCGACCACGAACACGGCCACGCAGGCGGCCACGGCGAGGTCGCAGAGGGTCGCGCCGTCGGTGCGGGTGGCGGCGACCAGCCGCCGGCCGAGCCCGAGCAGGGCGGTCTCGACCGCCCCGTCGGTCGGCGCCGGGCCGGCCTCGGCCGCGGGGGCCGGGGTGCGGACCGGCAGGCCGTAGCGGCCCAGGCGCGCGGGCGGGCGGGCGCCGCCGGGCGGTGCCAGCAACTCGACCTCGGCGCCGCGGTTGAACAGGTCCGGCGGCAGCGGCATGGGCAGGGCGAACGCCTCCGCGTGCCGCTCGGGGAAGCCGGCCCCGCCGGGCAGGTCCTCCAGGCGCAGGTGGGGGAGGACGTCGGCGGCGTCCTCCAGCGCCCGCAGGTCGTCGTCGGAGGCGGGGCGGTCCAGCGCCAGGGTGAGCCGGCAGCGGCCGTGCCGGTCGAAGGAGACGGTGGCGGCGCGGCCGCTGTCGAGGGCCAGGTCGGCCGCTGGCAGCCAGGGGCCCGGCCAGGGCGCGGCGGGCCGGGCGCCTGGCGGCCGCACCGGCGGCGGCGCTACCACGCCATACCTGCTTTCATTTGGGGGACGATCCCTGCTGCGAGGAGGTAGCCCTGGCGACGATCGCGGCCGCGCGAGCGGAGGGCCTGGCGCCGGCGCGTGCCCGCGCCGCGTGGGTGCAGCGCGCCTGCACCCTGGTCACCTTCGCCGTCATCTACCTCGTCCTGGTCAGGGTCCTGCACCTGAACCTTATCCTCTCGCGCACCACCGCCGCGGGTGGGGACATGGGCTCCCACCACTACGTGGCCACGTTCCTGCGGGAGGACCTGCTGCCCCACTGGCGGGTGACCGGCTGGGCGCCGGGCTGGTTCGCGGGCATCCCCATGCTCACCTTCTACTTCCCGTTGCCGTACGTGCTGATCGCCGCGCTCTCGCCGCTGCTCGGCGACCAGGTCGCCTTCAAGCTGGTCACCGCGAGCGGGCTGTTCCTGCTGCCGCTGACCTGCTGGGCGGCGTTCCGGGTGCTGCGGCTGCGCGAGCCCGCGCCGCTGCTGGCGGCGTGCGCGGCCACCGTCTTCCTGTTCATCGTGCAGGTCACCCCTAACCAGCAGTTCACGATCTGGGGCGGCAACATCGCCAGCACGATGGCGGGGGAGTTCCCGTTTGCGCTGTCGTTCGCGCTGCTGCCGCTGACGCTGGCGATGCTGTGGCGGGTGTGCGAGGAGGGCAGGGGCTGGCGGGTGACGGCGCTGCTGGTCGCCGCGGTGGCGCTGTCCCACATCCTCACCACCATCGTGCTGGTGCTCGGCGCGTCCGTGCTGCTGCTGCGGCTGCCGGTGGCGATGGCGGCGCGCTCGGCCGCACGGCTGGCGCGCCCGTTCGCGGTCGGCTTCTGCGTGACCGCGTTCTGGAGCGTGCCGTTCCTGCTGCGGGTGCAGTACACCGCCCACTTCCGCTGGACCCAGGAGGGCAACGACGGGCTGCTGCTGCCGCGGGATCTGCGGCCGTACCTGGTGCTGACCGCCGTCGGGCTGGCGGTGGCGGTCGCCCGCGGCGAGCGGCGCGTGCTGCTGTTCGCCTGGCCGGCGGCGGTCGCCGCCTTCCTGTTCGTGCTGCTGGTCCGCATCGCGCCCAAGGCGGCCCTGTGGAACGCCCGGCTGCTGCCGTTCATCTACCTGTGCTGCCTGCTGGTCGCCGCCTACGGCGCGGCCGCGCTGGCCGGCTGGCTGGCGGAGCTGCTGGCCAGGCGGGTGGGGCCGCCGTTGCGGCTCGGCTGGGTGGTGGTGGTGGCCGT
>DASQWY010000692.1:0-8172 GCA_035640005.1 Actinomycetes bacterium | reverse complement strand
CGCGCCGCCCGAGCCGTTCATCCCCGAGCCGCTGCGGGGCCGCCCGGCGGTGGCGGTGGCCGCCTGCCACGCCGGCGCCCTGGAGGAGGGGCTCGAGACCCTGCGGCCCCTCAAGGACCTCGCGCCAGCCGCCGACCTGCTCGGCCCGATCCCCTACACCGCGCTGCAGGGCATGTTCGACGCCTCCGCGCCCCACGGCATCCACGCCTACTTCAAGAACCAGTACGCCGACGAGCTGAGCGACCAGGCCATCGCGATCGTGCTGGAGCACGCCGCCGCGCTGCCCCGGCTGTCGCCGTTCGCCGCGCTGCACGTCCACCACGTGCAGGGTGCCGTCGACCGCGTGGACGCGGCCGCCACCGCCTTCGGCGGGCGCGGCCACCGCTACGTCCTCAACCTGCTCGGCCTGTGGCAGCCGCCCGCCGACCCCGACGCGCACATCGGCTGGGTGCGGGACTTCTGGACGGCGCTGCGGCCGGTGACCGCCAGCGCGCCGTACCTGAACTTCCTGGCCGACGAGGGCCAGGAGCGGGTCCGCGCCGCCTACGGCGAGGACCACTACCGGCGCCTGGTCGCCCTGAAGGACCGCTACGATCCCAGCAACGTGTTCCGCCTCAACCAGAACGTCCGCCCCTCGGCCGAGGAGGCCGGCTGAGGTGCGCTACGACGTGGTGGTGGTCGGGGGAGGGTCAGCGGGGTGCGTGCTCGCCAACCGCCTCAGCGAGGACCCGACCCGGCGCGTGCTGCTGCTGGAGGCCGGCCCCGACTACCGCACCGTGGAGGCGCTGCCGGCGGACCTGGCCAGCGGCTGGGCGCCCGCGTTCAGCCACGACTGGGGGCTCCGGGCCGAGCCCGCCGCCGACGGGCACGTCCTGGAGCTGGCGCGGGCGAAGGTGATGGGCGGGTGCTCCTCGACCAACGCCACCGCCGCCCTGCGCGGCTCGCCGGCCGACTACGACGCCTGGGCCGCGGCGGGCAACCCCGGCTGGTCGTTCAAGGAGGTGCTGCCGTTCTTCCGGGCGCTGGAGACCGACGCCGACTTCGGCGGCGAACCCTGGCACGGCGACGGCGGCCCGCTGCCGATCCGCCGCTACCGGGGCGAGGAGCTGACCGGCTGGTCGGCCGCCGGGCTGGAGGCGGCCGTCGCCGCCGGCCACGAGCCGGTCGAGGACCACAACCGGCCGGGCGCGGTCGGCGCCGGCCCGTGCCCCAACAACACCCTGGACGGGGTGCGGATGAGCACGTCGCTGACCTGGCTGGCGGCCGCCCGGGGGCGGCCCAACCTGACCGTCCGGCCGGACACGCTGGTCGACCGGGTGGTGCTCGCCGGCGGCCGCGCCGCGGGTGTGCGCCTGGCCGGCGGCGAGCGGGTGGACGCCGGCCTGGTGGTGCTCGCCGCCGGCGCCTACGGCAGCCCGGTGATCCTGCTGCGCTCCGGCGTCGGCCCGGCGGACGAGCTGGCCGCGCTCGGCGTCCCGGTCGCGGCCGACCTGCCGGGGGTGGGGCGCAACCTCACCGACCATCCGCTGGTCCGCTGCGCCGTCCCGGTCCGGCCGGGGCCGCCGTGCCCCAGCTTCCAGGTGGTCGTCACCTGGCGCAGCAGCCTGGCCGCCGACGGCGACCTGCTCGACCTGCACGCGCTCCCGGGGCGCTCCGACCTGGCCGGGGCGGAGAGCCCCACCGGCGCGACGGGGTTCGTGCTGGTCGGCCTGATGAAGCCGCGGTCGCGGGGCCGGCTGTGGCTGCGCTCGGCCGACCCGGCCGACCCGCCCCACGTCGACCCCGCCTACCTCAGCCACCCCGACGACCTGGCCCGGATGGTGGAGGGCCTGCGCATGGCGCGGGCGCTGCTGCGCGCCGGGCCGCTGGCCGCGCTGGCCGCCGGGCCCGAGCTGGCGCCCGGGAAGCGGGTCGCCGACGGCGACCAGCCCGCGCTCGCCGCCTTCGTCCGCGCCGACGTCAGCCCCTACCACCACCCGGTCGGGACCTGCGCGATGGGTCCCGACCCCACCGCCGGGGCGGTTGTCGACGCGCGCGGGCGGGTGCACGGCGTGGACTCGCTGGTGGTCGCCGACGCCTCCGTGATGCCGGAGATCCCGGCGGCCAACACCAACCTGCCGACGATCATGGTCGGCGAGCGGATCGCCGCCTGGCTGCGCGCCTGAGGCTCAGATCGTCCGCAGCCGCTCCAGCACGCGCCGCAGCAGGGCGGGGTCGGGGCGGCCGGCGACGCCGGGCGCCCGGTGCAGGTGCACCAGCCCCTCGGCGACCATGTCGCCGACCAGCACCCGCGCCGCCCCAACCGGGATCAGCAGGTGCGCGGAGATCTCGGCGACCGACAGCGCGTCCTGGCACAGCAGCGCGACCGCCAGGCGCTGGTGGCGCAGCCGCCGGCCGGTGAACGCGGCCGGGTCGCTGCAGACCAGCGCCTCCAGCTCCAGGTCCAGCTCCGGGTTGGTCGACGCGGTCCGCCCCCCGTCATGGCGTAGGGACCCACCACACGGTGCGGAACCCTATGGGATCGGCGCGGAGCGAGCAACCGGCGGGATCAGCGGGAACGCCGGTCGAGCAGCCAGCCGGCGACCGCGGCGACGGTGGCGCCGGCCGCGCCGAGCAGGCTGGTCGGCACGCCCGCGACCCTGGGGACCGGGTGGGGCGGGTCCTCGAGGCCGGTGCCGCGCACCAGCGGCGCCAGGAAGAACGGCGCCCAGTACGCCACCGGCACGGCGGCCGCGAACAGCCGGGCGCCGCGCCGGTCGGTGGCGCCGGACCACAGCGACCAGAGGTTGAGGCTCGCCAGCGTGCTGGTCATCGTCAGCCCGACCACCCCGTGGAAGCGGGCGTGCGACGGCCAGCGCTGGTTGAAGATGTGCGACTCGTTCCAGTCGGCGGCGACCGGCGCCGCGATGGTGATCACGTTGGCCAGGGTCAGCAGGCCGCGGCCGGCCTCGCGTCCAACGGCACTCGGAGCGACTCCCATCGCGGGCCCTCCTCGTCGGGGCTGGATCGGCACGCACCAGGCTAACGCGCCGACCGGGCGTGTACCGTGCGGTCCCGGGTCGTCGAGCTTGGGGGAGGCGCATGGGCAGGTTCGAGGGACGCGTGGCGATCGTCACGGGCGCGGGTTCGGGAACGGGCGCGGCGATCGCCCTCCAGCTGGCGGAGGAGGGCGCGGACGTCGTCTGCACCGACGTGAACGGCGCCGAGCGGGGGACCGCCGAGCGGCTGGGGGAGCGCGGCCTGGCCATGCGGGTGGACGTGGCCGACGCCGCGGAGGTCGCCGCCATGCTCGCCGAGGTGCGCGCTGCCTACGGCCGCCTGCACGCGCTGTTCAACTGCGCCGGCGTCGACGGCGCCGTGCGCCCGCTCGTCGACCTGTCCGAGGAGAACTTCGAGCTGGTCGTCCGGGTCAACCTCAAGGGCCCGTTCCTGACGATGAAGCACGCCATCCCGCTGATGGTGGACGGCGGCGGCGGCTCGATCGTCAACGTCGCCTCCACGCTGGCGGTCGCCGGCTCGCCCGGCTTCGCGCACTACGGCGCGGCCAAGGCCGGGCTGCTGCAGCTGACCAGGATCGCGGCGCAGGAGTACGGCCCGAGCGGCGTGCGCGTCAATGCCGTGCTGCCGAGCCTCATCGACACCCCGACCTTCCGGGAGACCACCGCCGGGATGCCGCGGGAGGTCCTGGACGGCGTGCTGGGGCGGCAGGGGATCCGCCGGCTCGCCACCGCGGCCGAGGTCGCCGCCGCCGCGGTATGGCTGGCCAGCGACGACGCCTCCTACCTGACCGGGGTGGCGCTGCCGACCGACGGCGGCTACCTGGCCGGCTGAGCCGGCGGCGGCTCAGGCCCGCTGGCCAAGCTCGGCGAGCAGGGCGCGGGCGACCGCCGCCGACGCCAGGTCGCCCTTGCGCCCGGCGACCGCCAGCGCCTCCTCGGCCGGCCGCGCCGCCTCCGCCGGCCGGCCCCCCAGCTGCAGCACGCGCGCGAGCGCCAGCAGCGCCAAGGTCTGCACCGGCGGGCAGTCGGTCGCCGCCGCCAGCTCGGTGGCCTCCCTGGCCAGCCGCTCGGCGTCTCGCTGGCCGCCGGCGCCGGCCAGCGCGCTGGCGCGGGCCGTGCGCCAGGAGATCTGCGCCATCACGTCCTCGCTGTCGGCGGCCGCGGCGGCGGCGACCTCGGCCAGGCGCCCGGCCTCCCGGTCGCGGCCGCCGGCGGCGGAGATCGCCTCGGCCAGCAGCCCCGCGTGGATCGCCAGGGTGCCGCCCTTCTCGCCCAAGGCCGCGAACGCCTCGTAGGCGGGGCGGACCACCCGCTCGGCGTCGGCCGGCCGGCCGGCCAGCAACCAGGTGCGGGCGCTGAACTCGACCCGGCCGACCTTCCAGAGCTTGCCCGCCAGCTCCTCGCGGATCGCGTCGGCCCGCCCCAGCAGCCGCTCGGCCTGGTCGAAGCGCTGCAGCATCGCCGAGCACAGCGCCAGGCTGTCGAGCACCATCATGGTCGGGCGCGGCGCCCCGTCCAGCTCCGCCAGGATCCGCTCGCAGCCCGCGGCCGCTTCCGCCGCCGGGGTCGGTCCCAGGCACAGGCTGGCCGAGATGCCGCCAAGGATCCGCGCCTCGGTCCGCCGGTCGCCGACCTGGCGGGCGTAGCCGCGGATGCGCCGGCCGACCCGCTCCAGCTCCCCCCACTGCAGCCGCCGGTTGCAGACGTGGGCGATCAGCCGCCAGCCGTGGGCGAGGCCGACCTGGTCGCCGCGCTGCTCGAACAGCGCGATCGCCCGTTCGGCCTCCCGCCGGGCCTGCCCGGTCCAGCCGTGCGGGCTGGTCACCTCGCGCAGGTACAGCAGGGCGATCGTGCCCCGCGCGGCCAGCAGCGGGTCGCCCGCGGCCCGCGCGCCGTCGAGCGCCTCGCCGAGGACCTCCCGAGCCCGGCGCCACTCGCCGGCCTCGGCGAGCGCGTCGCCGAGGTCCAGCAGCAGGCCGAGCCGCCCCTGGTCGCCGGCTGGCAGCAGCCCGAGCGCGCGGCCGAGCAGGTTGGAGGCCGCCGGCGGGTCGTCCCTGCCCATGGCCCGGCGCCCGCCGGCGGCCAGCCGCGCCGCGCCCCGCCTGCCCAGCTCCAGCTCGTGCGCGCCGGCCCGCCCGAGCTGCGTGCGGTACCGCCAGGCCTGCTCGAAGTGGTAGCCGACGATCTCGTCGTGCTCGGGCAGCGCCGCCGCGCCGTCCCGCCCCAGCCAGGTGGCCAGGCGCTCGTGCAGCTCGGCGCGGCGCCGCTTGGGCAGCGCCTCGTAGGCCACGTCGCGGATCAGCAGGTGGCGGAAGCGGAAGGGCCCGGCGCCGTCCCCGCCGCCCTCTGGATCCGGCTGGATCAGTTGCCTGCCGGCGAGTCGCTCCAGCTGCGCCAGCAGGGCCCATGGCGTGGTCCCGGGCGACAGCGCCAGCACCGCCTCCGGGTCGAACACCTGGCCCACCACGCTCGCCCGCTCCAGCACCGCCCGCTCCTCGGCGTCGAGCCGGTCCAGCCGGGCGGCCAGCAGCGCCGACACGCTGGCGGGGACGGGGACGCCGGCCAGGTCGGCGGTGGCCTCCCAGCGGCCCCGCGAGCGGACCAGCACCCGCCGGTCCAGCAGCTCGGCGACCAGCTCCTCCACGAACAGCGGGTTGCCGCCGGCCGCCGCGGCGATCCCGCGGGCCAGGCCCGCCGGCACGTCGGCGCCGCCGAGCAGGTTGCGCACCAGCTGGCCGCACTCCTCCTCGCCGAGCCGGTCGAGCAGGATCGGCGAGGAGGCCCACCCGGGCCGGTCGTCGAACAGCTCCGGCCTGGCGGTCCCGACCAGCAGGATCGGCGCGTCGCTGGCGAACCGGGTCAGGTGCTCGACCAGGTCGAGCAGGGCCGGCTCGGCCCAGTGGAGGTCGTCCAGGACGACCACCAGGGGACGGCGGCGGGCCAGCGCCTCCAGCAGCCGGCGGACCGCCCACGGGACCTCCTCCCGCGAGGCGGTGCGCCCGGCGGTCCCCGCCATGCCCGCCAGCCCCTCCAGCACGAAGGCGGCGTGCTCCTCGCCCGCCAGCAGGCCGCGGAGCCCGGCCCGGCCGGCGGCCGCCGCGGCCTGGCGGATCACCTCGGCGACCGGCAGGTAGGTGAGCCCCTCCCCATACTCCAGGCAGCGGCCGTGCAGCACGGTCGCCCGGCCGCGCTCGGCCGCCAGGAACTCCTGCACCAGCCGGGACTTGCCCGCGCCGGCGGGCCCGGCGACCAGCGCCAGGCGGCAGGCGCGCGCGGCGACCGCCTCCCGCAGGGCGCTGCCGAGCAGGCGGAGCTCGGCCTGGCGGCCGACCATCGGCGCGTCCAGGCGGCGGCGGTGGCCGGGGGCGTCCGGCCGGACGGCCAGCAGGCGGAAGGCGGCCACCGGCCCGCTCTTGCCCTTCAGGGCGAGCGGCTCGACGGGCTCGACGGTCACCGCGTCGCGGACCAGCCGCCAGGTCCGCTCGCCGATCAGCACCTCGCCGGGGCCGGCCGCCTGCTCCAGCCGGGCGGCCACGTTGACCGCGTCGCCGACGACCACGTTCTGGCCGTGCAGCGCCTCGCCCGCCACCACCTCCCCGGTGTTGACGCCGGTGCGCAGGGCCAGCCGCACGCCCCACTCCGCCTCCAGCTCGGCGTTCAGCTCGGCGATGGCGCCGCCCAGCTCGGCGGCGCCGCGCACCGCCCGCAGGGCGTCGTCCTCGTGCAGCCGGGGGATGCCGTACACCGCCAGCACCGCGTCCCCGATGAACTTCTCGATGGTGCCGCCGTGGCGGGCGAGCACCGCGCCGGCGCGCTGGTAGTAGCGGGTGACCACCTCGCGGAGCAGCTCGGGGTCGAGCCGTTCGCCCAGCGAGGTGGACCCCACCAGGTCGCTGAAGACGACGGTGATGGTCTTGCGCGCCTCCCGCCCCTGGCCGGGAGCGGCCAGCGGCGACCCGCAGCCGAGGCAGAACCGGGCCCCCGCCGGGTTGCCCTGCCCGCAGCGCGCGCACGTCAGCATGCCGAGAGCGTAAGCACGGGCGCCCGGTCCGGCTACCGTCTCACCGCCTCGCCGCTGGCCGGGTGCTGGATACTTGGGGACATGGATCTTCCGGTGATGCCGCCGGTGGCGCCGATGCTGTCGCGGCCGGTCGCGGCGCTGCCCGACGGGCCCCACGGCTTCGAGCCCAAGTGGGACGGGTTCCGCACGATCGTGTTCCGCGACGGCGACCAGGTGGAGCTCGGCAGCCGCAACGAGCGGCCGCTGACCCGCTACTTCCCCGAGCTGGTCGCGGCGGTCAGGGCGCAGCTGCCGCCGCGCTGCGTGGTCGACGGGGAGATCGTGGTGCCCGACGCGGCCGGCCGCCGGCTGGACTTCGACACGCTGCTGCTGCGCATCCACCCCGCCGCCAGCCGGGTCGCGATGCTGGCCGAGACCACCCCGGCCCGGCTGGTCGCCTTCGACCTGCTCGCCCTCGGGGAGGTCGACTGGACCGGCCAGCCGTTCGCCCGCCGCCGGGCGGCGCTGGAGCGCGCCCTGGCGGCGGCCAGGCCGCCGGTCCACCTGACCCCAGCCACCACCGACCGGGCGCTGGCGCTGGACTGGCTGGGGCGCTTCGAGGGCGCCGGGCTGGACGGCGTGGTCGCCAAGCGGCTGGACGGCGTCTACGAGCCGGACCGGCGGGTCTGGTCCAAGGTCAAGCACCAGCGCACCGCCGACTGCGTGGTCGCCGGCTACCGGCTGCACAAGCACGGCCCGGAGCTGATCGGCTCGCTGCTGCTGGGCCTGTTCACCGACGACGGGGAGCTGGCCAGCGTCGGGGTGATCGGCGCGTTCCCGATGGAGCGGCGCCGGGAGCTGTTCGAGGAGCTGCAACCGCTGGTGACCACCTTCGAGGGGCACCCGTGGGACTGGGGCCGGTACGCGGAGGTCGAGGGGCGCACCTGGCGGGGGTCGGACGCCAGCCGCTGGAACCCTGGCAAGGAGCTGTCGTTCACGCCGCTGCGGCCGGAGCGGGTGGTGGAGGTCCGCTACGAGCACATGGAGGGCCGCCGCTTCCGCCACACCGCCCAGTTCCTGCGCTGGCGGCCCGACCGCGACCCGCGCTCCTGCACCTACGCGCAGCTGGAGGAGACTGCCAACTTCGACCTCGCCGAGGTCCTGGCGACCAGG
>DASQWY010000691.1:0-8025 GCA_035640005.1 Actinomycetes bacterium | reverse complement strand
TCGACGGCGCCTTCGGGCTGTGGGCGGCGGCGAACCCGGCGACCCGCCACCTGGTCGACGGCGCCGAGCTGGCCGACGACGGCCTGGTCGCCTCTGCCGGCCCGCGCTACTTCGGCTTCGTCGTCGGCGGCAGCCTGCCGGCCGCGCTCGGCGCCGACTGGCTCGCCTCCGCCTGGGACCAGAACGCCGGGCTGTTCGCGCTGTCCCCGGCCGCCGCCGCGGTCGAGGACGTCACCGCCGGCTGGCTGGTCGACCTGCTCGGCCTGCCCGCCGGCGCCTCCTGCGGCTTCGTCACCGGCGGCCTGATGGCCAACTTCACCGGCCTGGCCGCCGCCCGCCACCAGGTGCTCGCCGAGGTCGGCTGGAACGTGGAACGCGACGGCCTGCTCGGCGCCCCACCGGTCGAGGTCGTGGTGGGGGAGGAGCGCCACGTCACCATCGACATCGCCCTGCGCTACCTCGGCCTCGGCAGCGGCCGCACGCGCGTGGTCCCCGCCGACGACCAGGGCCGCCTGCAGGCCGACGCGCTCGCCGAGGTGCTGGCGGCCTGCCACGGGCCCACCATCGTCTGCGCCCAGGCCGGCGACGTGAACAGCGGCGCCTTCGACCCGCTCCGGCCGATCTGCCAGGCCAGCCGCGAGCACGGCGCCTGGGTCCACGTCGACGGCGCCTTCGGGCTGTGGGCGGCGGCGAACCCGGCGACCCGCCACCTGGTCGACGGCGCCGAGCTGGCCGACTCCTGGGCCACCGACGCGCACAAGTGGCTGAACGTCCCCTACGACAGCGGCCTGGCCTTCGTCGCCCGCCCCGACGCCCACCACGCCGCCACCGCCAAGTCCGCCAGCTACCTGCTCGCCGGCCAGCCCGGCGAGCGCGACCCCGCCGGGCTCACCCCGGAGGCCTCCCGGCGCGCCCGCGGCCTGCCCATCTGGGCGGCGCTGCGCTCCCTCGGCCGCGGCGGCGTGGCCGAGCTGGTCGACCGCTGCTGCCGGCACGCCCGCCGCTTCGCCGACATCCTCGGCCAGGCGCCCGGGGTGGAGGTGCTGAACGAGGTCGTCCTCAACCAGGTGCTGGTCCGCTTCCCCGACCCCGACGGCGGCGACCACGACGCCCGCACCCGCGCGGTGGTCCGCCGCGTCCAGGACGACGGCACCTGCTGGCTCGGCGGCACGACTTGGCCTTCAAGCACCAGACAGGGCCGGTCGCCGATGGCCGCCATGCGCATCTCGGTGTCGAACTGGAGCACCACCGAAGCGGACGTTGACCGCTCCATCGAGGCGATCCTGCGGGCCGCCGAGGTGTAGGTGGCCTACGGCCTCGGTCGACCGCTCAGCTGCATCAGCGGGCTCTGATCGAGCTACCCTTGCCGATGGCACGCCATGGGTCATGAAGGAGCGATCTCGCCGGAGCCGCGGGGGACCAGCCGGGTCGGCACCATGACCCGCCGCGGCGGGCCGCGGTCGCCGTCCACCCGCGCAAACAGCAGCTCGGCGGCTGCCTGCCCGAGGTTGGTGGGGTCCTGGGCGACGACCGACACGGCCGGGCTGAGCAGGTCGGCCAGGGGGAAGTCGTCGAAGCCGAGCAGGGCGACCCGCTGCTGCAACCCAAGCTGCTGCAGCGTCCGGATGGCGCCGATGGTGATCAGGTTCTGCCCGGCCAGCAGCGCCGTCGGCGGGTCGGCCAGGTCGAGTAGCTCGCGCACGGTGCGTTCGGCAGCGTCGACGCCGCGCACGTCCATGCGCACCAGGCGGGGGTCGAGCGTGATCCCCGCGGCCGCCAGCCCCTCGACGTAGCCGGCGTGGCGTTCGGTGGCGGTCCACAGCGTCTGCAGGTCGCCGAGGAAGCCGATGCGGCGGTGGCCGTGGGCCACCAGGTGGTGCACCGCCCGCCCGAGCCCCGCCCGGTTGTCGACGACCACGCTGTCGGCCTCGGGGGCTGGCCGGTCGACCAGGACCATCGGCCGACCCAGCCGCCGCTCCCGCAGCAGGGCCAGCTGGTTGCCGCTGGCGGGCATGGCGATCAGGCCGTCGACGCGCCGCGACACCAGGGCGTGCAGCAGTTCCTGCTGCCGGTCGGGGTCCTCGTCGCTGCTGCCGGCCAGCACCAGGGTGCCGCGGTGCCTGGCGACGTCCTCGATGGCGCGCTGCAGCGCCGCGGAGAAGGGGTTGGAGAGGTCTTCCAGCAGCACGCCGATGGTGGCGCTCTTGTGGTCGGCGCGGCGCAGGCTGCTGGCGGTCAGGTTGTGGCGGTAGCCGAGCAGGCCGACGGCGTCGAGCACCCGCTCGGCCAGCTCGGGTGAGACCCCCGGCTCCTGGTTGACGACCCGGGAGACGGTCTTGATGCTGACCCCGGCGAGGGCGGCGACGTCGCGCATGGTCGGCACCCGAGCGGCGGACCCGTCCTGTTCGGCTAACGTTGTCAGCTTGTCTTGGCTCATGGGGGGAGTCTCTCACAGAATTCCGCTTCTGCCCACTAGACAGTCAGCTTAGGCGGTGCTATACGTCTCTGACAACGTTGTCTACGCGCCGTTCTGATGGCGTGGGAGGGAGGAATGGTGGCTGACCGTGTGCCACGCCGTCGCCAGACCCGGCGAGTGGCGCTGACAGGGGCCGTGGTGGCCCTGGCCCTGCTGGCGGCCGCGTGCGCCGGCAGGAGCTCGGGCGGGTCCTCGGGCCAGGTCCAGGTCGGGCTGATCACCAAGACCGACACCAACCCGTTCTTCGTCAAGATGAAGGAGGGCGCGCAGAAGGAGAGCGCCGCCAAGGGCGCCAAGCTGCTGACGGCCGCCGGCAAGTTCGACGGCGACAACGCCAGCCAGGTCACCGCGATCGAGAACATGGTCGCCGGCGGCGTCAAGGGAATCCTGATCACCCCCAGCGACACCAAGGCGATCGTCCCCGCGATCCAGAAGGCGCGCGCCAAGGGCGTGGAGGTCATCGCGCTGGACACCCCGACCGACCCGCAGAGCGCGGTCGACGCGCTGTTCGCGACCAACAACTACGACGCCGGCCTACTGATCGGCAAGTACGCCAAGGCGGCGATGGGCGGCAAGCCGGTCAAGATCGCCACCCTGGACCTGGCGCCGGGCATCACCGTCGGCATCCTGCGCCACAACGGGTTCCTGACCGGCTTCGGCGCCGCCAACGTCGACCAGAACGCCACCCAGCTGGCCACCAGCCCGCAGGTGGTCTGCAGCCAGGACACGGCGGGCGACCAGGCCAAGGGCCAGACCGCGATGGAGAACTGCCTGCAGAAGGCCCCCGACATCAACCTGGTCTACACCATCAACGAGCCGGCCGCCCTGGGCGCCTACACCGCGCTGAAGGCCGCCGGCAAGGACAAGGGCGTCATGGTCGTCTCGGTCGACGGCGGCTGCACCGGCGTCCGGGCGATCGTGGCCGGCAAGATCGCCGCCACCTCCCAGCAGTACCCGCTGAAGATGGCCTCCACCGGCGTGGACGCGGTGGTCGACTTCGCCAAGACCGGCAAGAAGGCCACCGGCTACACCGACACCGGCGTCAACCTCATCACCGACAAGCCGCAGGCCGGCGTGGCGTCCAAGGACACCAAGTTCGGGCTCGCCAACTGCTGGGGCTAACGGCACCGGACGTCCGGGCCCGACGCGTGGTCGGGCCCGGCCTCCGGCGGCGGTGGTCCATCACAGCATCGACCAGAGGATGTGCTCATGGCCAAGGTAACGCCTGCCGAGCGGGCCGAGGCGGCACCCGCCGAATCCGGGCCGTCGCTTTTGCACCGCGCGCTCGCCCTGTCCACCCTCGGACCCCTGATCGCGCTGCTGCTCGCCGTCGCCTTCTTCACCGCCCGGTCCGACCGGTTCCTCACCGGCAGCAACCTCTCCCTTGTCGTCCAGCAGGTCATGGTCGTCGGCACCCTGGCCATCGGCCAGACGCTGGTGATCCTGACCGCCGGCATCGACCTGTCCAACGGCGCGGTCATGGCCCTCGGCAACATCGTCATCACCAAGCTCGCGGTCGCAAACGGCATCAACCCCTACCTGGCCATCCTGCTCGGGATCCTGGTGTGCACCGCGTTCGGGGTGTTCAACGGCTCGCTGGTCACTGGACTCCGGCTGCCACCGTTCATCGTCACCCTGGGCACCCTGAACATCGCGTTCGCGCTCACCCACATCTACTCCAACGACCAGACCGTCACCAACCTGCCCAAGGCGCTGACCTCCCTCGGCAACACCTTCGCGATCGGCGGCACCGACATCACCTACGGGTCGGTGCTCATGCTCGCCCTGTTCGTGGTGGCGTGGTACGTGCTGCGCCAGACCGCCGTGGGCCGCCACGTCTACGCGGTGGGCAACAACCCGGAGGCGGCGCGGCTGACCGGCATCCAAACCCGCCGGCTGCTGCTGGGCGTCTACGCGATCGCCGGGGTCGTCTACGGCATCGCGGCGCTGCTGCTGGTCGCCCGGACCAGTGTCGGCGACCCGCAGGCCGGGCAGACCGAGAACCTCGAGAGCATCACCGCGGTGGTGCTGGGCGGCACCAGCCTGTTCGGCGGCCGCGGCAGCGTCATCGGCACGCTGATCGGCGCGCTCATCGTCGGCATCGTCCGCAACGGCCTACAGTTGCTCGGCGTCCGCTCCATCTACCAGGTGCTGATCACCGGCATCCTGGTGATCCTCGCCGTCGCCGTCGACCAGCTCGCACGGAGGAGGCAAGCCAGGTGACCCAGGCAGCAGTGACCGAAACCCCCGCCACCAGGGAGCAGCCCACCCCGATCCTGGAGGCCCGCGGCCTGGTCAAGCGCTATGGCCAGGTGACCGCCCTGGACGGCTGCGACTTCGAACTCCTCCCCGATGAGATCCATGCGGTCATCGGCGACAACGGCGCCGGCAAGTCCACCCTCATCAAGGCGCTGTCCGGCGCCCTCATCCCCGACGAGGGCCAGATCCTGCTGGACGGCCAGCCGGTCCGCTTCCACGGCCCGCTGGACGCCCGCCGGCACGGCATCGAGACCGTCTACCAGGACCTGGCGGTGGCGCCCGCCCTGGACATCGCCGACAACCTGTTCCTCGGCCGCGAGCTGCGCCGGCCCGGCATCCTGGGGTCGCTGCTGCGCATGATCGACCACGGGCGGATGCTGGCCGAGTCGCGCCGGCACATGCAGGACCTCAAGATCGG
Organism: Actinomycetes bacterium; assembly: GCA_035640005.1. GTDB lineage: Bacteria > Actinomycetota > CALGFH01 > CALGFH01 > CALGFH01 > DASQWY01. Next base: position 2,872 of record DASQWY010000691.1, on the reverse strand, counting down.
CATCCGTTCGATGGGCCAGGCGGTCGAGACGCTGTCCGGCGGGCAGCGGCAGGGCGTCGCGGTCGCCCGCAGCGCCGCCTTCGCCCGCCACGTGGTGATCATGGACGAGCCGACCGCGGCGCTGGGGGTCAAGGAGACCCACATGGTGCTGGACCTGATCCGCAAGGTCCGCGACCGCGGCCTGCCGGTCATCCTGATCAGCCACAACATGCCCAACGTGTTCGAGGTCGCCGACCGCGTCCACATCCAGCGGCTGGGGCGGCGGGTGGCGGTCATCAGCCCGCACGACTTCAGCATGTCGGACGCGGTCGCGATCATGACCGGCGCGATGGCCGGCGAGGAGGTCGCCAAGTGACCGGTCGGCCGAAGCTCGACCTTCGCACCCCTGGTTAGGAGGTCGGTGTTTCCGGTGTCGGAGGAGCTGCCCGCCGGGCGCACGGCTGCGCCCGACGGTCCCGGCGTGGTCGCGGTCGCGGGCGAGGCACTGGTCGACTTCGTCCCCGCCGGCCGCCCCGGGCTGTTCGAGGCCGCCCCCGGCGGCAGCCCCGCCAACGTCGCCGTGGGGCTGGCCCGGCTGCAGGTGCCGGTGCGGCTGCTGGCCCGCATCGCCGACGACCTGCTCGGCCACCGCCTGCGCGCCCACCTGGCCAGCAACGGCGTCGACCTGTCGTACGTGGTGGCGGCCGCGGAGCCGACGTCGCTGGCGATCGTGGCGGTCGGCCGCGACGGCGTGGTCGAGTACGACTTCCGGGTCGGGGCCACGGCAGACTGGCAGTGGCGCGACCAGGAACTCACCCACGCCTTGGACGGCGGCGTGGTGGCGCTTCACTCCGGGTCGCTGGCGCTGACCATGCCCCCCGGCGCCGACGCGCTGCGGCGGCTGCTGGCGCGGGCGCGGGAGGCGGTGACCGTCTCCTACGACCCCAACTGCCGGCCGCTGCTGATGGGCGCCCCGGAGGCGGTCCGCGGCCGCGTGGAGGGCCTGGTGGGCCTGGCGGACGTGGTCAAGGCCAGCGCCGACGACCTGGCGTGGCTGCTGCCGGGCCGGGCGCCCGAGCAGGCCGCCGAGGCGTGGCTGGCCAGGGGCCCGTCGCTGGTGGCGGTGACGCTGGGGCCGGCCGGGGTGCTGGTGGCGGCCAGGCAGGCGGGGATCCTGCGGCGGCCCGGCCGCAGGGTCGCCGTGGTCGACACCGTCGGCGCCGGCGACGCCTTCATGAGCGCCCTGCTGGCCGGCCTGCACCGCCGCGACCTGCTCGGCGCCGACCGGCGCGCCGCCCTGCGGGCCGTGGACGCCGCCACCCTGGAGCAGCTCGCCGACGAGGCGGTCCTGGCCGCCGCCATCACCTGCACCCGCCACGGCGCCGACCCGCCCACGCCAGCCGACCTGCAGGCCGGGCTGGCCCCCGAGCCGCTGCACCCGGGCCGCGAAGGCGGCCGCGGCTGACGGCCGCGCCAGTGCCAGCGGCGAGCAACACTAGACGGGCTCAGCCGCCGAACAGGGCCTCCATCCTCCGGCGCATGACGGTCGGGTCAGGGTCGACCCCGGTCCAGTGGCGGATGCTGATCACGCCCTGGTTGACCAGCATTCCCAGCCCGTCAAGGACGGTGCAGCCGCGGGCCTTGGCGTCGCGCAGCAGTGGCGTGCTGGGCGGGCTGGGGATCACGTCGGCGACCAGCATGTGCGGCCGCAAGCCGTCGGGGTCAAGGTCCAGCCGGGCGTCGACGTTGGGGAACAGCCCGATCGAGGTGGCGTTGACGACGATGTCGGTCCGCTCCGGCACCCGGTAGCTGCCGTCCCACACCACCAGCTCGGCATGGGTCGGCGTCCTGGCGTTGAGGAGGGCGACCAGCTCGGCGCCGCGCTGCCGCTGGCGGTTGACGATCGTGATTGGCCCGGCGCCCGCCAGCCCGGCTTCCACCGCGATCGCCCGCGCGGCGCCGCCGGCACCAAAGACCACCAGCGACTTGCCCGTGGGGTCGACGCTGGTGCGCAGCGCGGCCAGGAAGCCCTGGCCATCGGTGTTCTCGCCGATGAGCCGGCCGTCGCGCAGCACCACGCAGTTGACCGCGCCGATGACCGCCGCCGAGTCGCCCAGCCCATCCAGGTGCTCGACCACGGCCACCTTGTGCGGGATCGAGCAGTTGAAGCCCACCCAGCCCATCGCCCGCGCCCCGCGCACGGCGTCACCCAGAGCCTCCGGCGCGACCTCGCAGTTGAGGTAGCGCGCGTTGATGCCGTGGTGGCGGTAGGCGGCCTCGAGCATCACCACCGTCGGGTTCTCCGCCGCTGGCATGGCGAACGAGCCGGTGAGCAAACTCAGGAAGTTCAACCGTTCGGCCATGCTCTCTCCTCGTGGTCCCGGGCCCTCCACCTTGGCCCTCACATGATCGCCCAGCGCTCGCGCAGCAGGCTCCATCGCTGCCGCCTGGGGGCGCGGGACACGATGTCGCCAGTTGGTTGTCCGACCCTGCCGACGGGCTGCGCCAGCCAAGTGGTGGTGCAGCCCGTGCGATCAGGGGACCTCGCTGGCTCGGAGGGACCAGCTGGCGTGGCAGGGCCGCCATGCGGATCTCGGTGTCGAACTGGTCGACCACCGAGGCGGACGTTGACCGCTCCATCGAGGCGATCCTGCGGGCCGCAGCCGGGGTGTAGCCCCGCCGCCATGTGACTCGTAACGTTCGCGAGACGCGGATCGGCCATACTGGCACGAGGCCGCCGACGCCGGCGAGCGTGGCGGTGCGGGAGGTGGGCTACGTGCAGCCGGGGCCATGGCGTTGACCGCTTCGGCCCGACCCGCCCGGGTGCTCTCGTGGCCGGCCCTGGTGGGGTGGACGCTGTGGGCGCTCGCCATGCTGGGCATCCCCATCATCG
>DASQWY010000690.1:0-2523 GCA_035640005.1 Actinomycetes bacterium | reverse complement strand
CACAGCAGTTGATGCGCAGAAGGCGTCCACGCACCCGTCGCTGTGAAGCAAGCTCGCGAACCCCGGCAGGGCTGTCAACGACGGCCGAAAACTGACCCCCTGGCGACGGGTGAAAACTGACCCCCCAGTCGGTCATGGTTCCTCGGTGGCGGCTGCCGGGACGCGGCCAAGGTCGCGGTCCTTCAGCCGGTAGCTGTCGCCCTTGAGGGCGACCACGTCGGCGTGGTGGACCAGCCGGTCGATCATGGCGGCGGCGACGACGTCGTCGCCGAACACCTCCCCCCAGCGGCCGAACGGCTTGTTGCTGGTGACGATCAGGCTGGCCCGCTCATAGCGGGCCGAGACCAGCTGGAAGAACAGGTTGGCGGCCTCGGCCTCGAAGGGGATGTAGCCCACCTCGTCGACCACCAGCAGCGGATAGCGGCCCATGCGGGTCAGCTCGGCCTGCAGCCGGCCTTGGGCGTGCGCGTCGGCCAGGCGGGCGACCCACCCGGCGGCGGTGGCGAACAGCACCCGGTGGCCGGCCTGGCAGGCCCGGATGCCAAGGCCGATGGCCAGGTGCGTCTTGCCGGTCCCGGGCGGGCCCAGGAAGACCACGTTCTCCCGAGCCGTGACGAAGTCCAGCGTGCCCAGATGCGCGATCACCTCCCGCTTCAAGCTCCTGGCGTGGTCGAAGTCGAACTCCTCCAGGCCCTTGCGGGCGGGGAAACGGGCGGCGCGGATGCGCCCCTCGCCGCCGTGGGCCTCGCGGGCGGCGACCTCGCGTTGCAGGCAGGCGGCCAGGAACTCCTCGTGGGTCCAGCCCTCGGCACGGGCCCGCTCAGCCAGCCGTGCCACCGACTGCCGCAGCGTCGGCGCCTTCAACGCCCGGGTGAGGAAGGCCAGCTCGGCGGTCAGGTCCCGCGCGGTCTTGGCGGTGGTGGTCGCCATCATGCCACCCCCTCGGTGCCGTCCAGGCCGAAGGCGGCGTCGTAGTCGGTCAGCAGGCGCAGCTGGACCTCCTCGGCGCCCCGGCGCGCACTGCTGGCCTCCAGGGCCGCCCGCTGCTGGCGCAGCCGGGCAGCCGCTTCGAGGTGGGCGGGATCGCTGATGGTCTGGTGACGGGCCCAGCAGCGCCCATGGTCAGCCACCAGCTGGCCATCGCACCAGACACGGACCCGGTCCAGGTCGGCAGTCACCTCGACCCGGCGGCCGATGACGGCCGGGTGGACCGAGTAGTCGTTGCTGTCCAGCCGCACGTAGTGGTCACGCGGCAGCCGCAGCGACGCCCGCCAGCCAGTCGGTGGCGCCACCGGCGGCAGCGCCAGCATCCCGGCCCGGTCGGCGTCGATCCGATCCGCCGGCGCGCAGCCCAGCACCCGCCGCGGCCGCTGGTTGACCACCGCCAACCACTCGGTGAGCTGGGCGTTGAAGTCCGCCGGCGAGGCGAACACCCGGCCGGGCAGGAACGCGGTCTCCAGATACCCGTTGGCCCGCTCCACCAGCCCCTTGGCCTCCGGATCGGCAGGGTTGCAGATCCAGATCTTGGCGCCCAGCACCCCACGGAACCCATGCGCCTGCTCGGTCAGCACCGTCTGACGCCGACGGCGCTGGCCGACCGCGCCCTCCCCGTCCCACACCAGCACCCGCGGCACCGCCCCAAGCTGGCTGATGAGCTGCCACCAGCCGGCGAACAGGTCCTCCGCCGCCCGCGACGGGATCAGCCGAGCCGTCAGCCAGCGGGCATGGCCGGTCACCATCACCAGCACCGGCAACCTGGCCGCCGAGCGGGTCTGGCCGAACCCCACCGGCAGGGTGATCGCCGGGAACCACAGGTCGCACTGGGCCACCTCACCGGCGGCATAGGCCGTCCGCGAAGCCGGGTCCGCTGGCAGGTAGGCCGGCCGCAGCTCCCGCACCCGGTCCTTGAGCACCGTCAACCCGCGCGTCCAGCCGATCCGCTCGGCGATCACCGTCGCCGGCATCGTCGGCCAGGCGTCCAGCAGCTCGCGGATGCGCGGCTCGACCGCATCCACGATCGACCCGCGCGCCGCCCGCCGGTAGTTGGGTGGGCGATCAGCGGCCAGCGCCCGCTTGACCGTGTTCTTGGACACCCCCAGCACCCTGGCGATCTGCTTGATCGGCATCCGCTCGGCCCGGCGCAGCCGACGGATCTCGGCCCAGTCCTCCACCCTCAACACCCTCGTTTCCTCCCAGCTCGGCTCGAGCCAGGATCTGAGAGGGGTCAACTTTCAGGCGCCGGTAGGGGGTCAGTTTTCACGCGTCGTCGACACGCGAGGCGCTCACTGGATTGCTGACATGGCGCGCAGCCAGTCCTCTTGCGGCGTGGGTCAACTGCCTGTCGGTCCCCTGGACCAGCGGTGTGAGTGACCTCCTGCCCGCGTTGCCGGCGATGTGAGGTCCGGGATGTGGCCTACTGTGAGGCCTGAGCACACCGAGCCCGCTGACAGGCTGGCTTGGCTAGGGGGGCCGAGCTCGCCGAATCTCCCGCGCCGCATCGAATGCGCGAGCCGGGCAGCCATG
>DASQWY010000689.1:0-9923 GCA_035640005.1 Actinomycetes bacterium | reverse complement strand
TCATCGCCCCACCCGCACCGCGCCCGCCGCGGCGGCCGTGGCCATGGCCGGGGCGATGACGCTCCTGCCCTGGAACCCCTGCGGCTCGAAGCCGAACAGCTCCAGGATGGTCGGCGCCAGGTCATGCAGGTCGTAGGGGCCGTCCCGCAGGGTGGCGCCACGAACGCACAGGAAGGCGTCGTCGCCGGTGTGCATCCCTCCGAGGCCGTCGCCGGGCGCGCCGAACACCGAGCGGGCGGCGCTGGAGCTCTTCAGCTCGTAGCCGGGCCGCAGGGTCAGCACCACGTCCGGCCCGAGCGGCGCGAACTGACCGTGGTAGGCGTCCTCGCGGCGCAGCAGCCGGCCATAGACCAGCTCGCCGGTGGCGGGGTCGCGGAGGTCGGCAAGGTCCGCGACGAGTCGTTCGGTCACCTCGCCGGCGCGCTCGGGCGGCACGCTTCCGCGGGGGCGGCGCCCGGCCCGGTTCACGTAGAAGCGGCCAGGATCGAGCGAGTAGGCCGTGGACTCGGGGCTGATGGCGGCGACGCCCCTGGGCTCGCCGGTGTCGAACGCGAGGTAGCCGCGCTCCCGCAGCCAGGCGTTGGTGAACACGTCGGTGTGCTCCTCGGCGAAGCCATGGTCGGAGAGCGCGATCAGCTCGGTGCCCTCGGGGAGGGTGTCGAACAGCCAGCCGGCGAACTCGTCGACCCGCGCGTGGAACCGGTGGAACAGGTCGACAGCGCGCTCCTCGCCGGCGGCCATGGCGTTCCAGAGGAAGTGGTAGAGCCGGTCGGTCTCGGTCAGCACCGTGACGAACAGGTCCCAGGGCTCCTCGACGAGCAGCATCCGGATCGCCTCGGCGCGCCGCTCGAAGGTGGCAAATAGGTCCGCCTCCAACACCTCGAACGCCCCGCGCGCGGCCCAGTTGTCCAGGTCGATGCGATAGCCCATGGCCTTGAGGCGCGGCAGCAGCTGGGGCGGGTGCACCGAGCGGTCCAGGCTGGGCGCCACGAACCCGGAGACCAGCACGCCCTCGACCGGCTGGGCCGGGTAGGTGCCGGGGATGTTCAGCAGGACCGAGCGCCTGCCGTAGGCGCCGAGCACCTCCCAGACGGTCGGCACGACGACGTGCTGCAGGTTGGGGAAGTAGAACTCGTGGCTGGCCGGCTTGCAGTCCATGAACCCGAACAGGCCGTGGCCACCCGGGTCGCGGCCGGTCAGGAAGGTCGTCCACGCGGTCGACGACACCGACGGCAGCGACGAGCGCATCGGCACCAGGCTCGAGGTCCGGAACAACGCGGCCAGGTTGGGGAGCCGGCCCGCCGCCGTCTCGGCCCGCAGCCAGCTGCAGGGCGTGCCGTCCAGGCCGAACACGAACACGCGCGGACGCCTGCCGCCCCGCACCCGGCCGAGCAGTCGCATCGCCTCTCCCCCTTGCCTCGTGCTAGTCCAGGTATCCGAGGGCCTCCAGTCGCGCGGCGATCTCCTCCTCCTCGCTCGCCGAGTACGCGTCCTCCGCCGGCTCCGGCTCCGGCGCGGGCGCCTGATCGTGGCTGTCCCACGTGGCGGTCATCCGAGCACCCTTCCCCGCTGGCCCGGCGCCACGGGCAGGCTGAGCAGCGCCTGTAGCGTCGGGGCCACGTCGTAGATGGAGAGCCCGTCCCGGCGGCCGGGAGCCACGCCCCCGCCGGCGAGGACGAGCACGCCCTGCTCGGAGTGGTTGGCGTCGTCCGGGCCGGTGTCGTTCTCGAACGTGTGCAGGCCGTGGCCGAGTCCGAGCGAGCCGACCGCGCGCCAGCGCAGACCACCGAAGTAGACGATCAGGTCGGGAGCGGCGCCCCGGACCTCCGGGTACAGCTCGTCGGGCCGCAGCACCCGGTTGCCGAGCGGCCGGCCCTCGTGGTCGGGGAGCCGCTCGATCCTGCTGGCGATCTGCTCGCGGACGGTCTCGTAGTCCCGTTGCGGGACGGTGCCCTGCGGCTCGCGACCCTCGACGTTGAGGAACAGCCGGCCGTAGAAGCCGCCGTCACCCCAGGCGGTCGTCCGCGACCAGTCGATCGCGGCCCTGCCGATCGGGGTCGGGCCGGCCGGCGGCTCGGCCAGCACCAGCAGGCCCTCCCGGACCAGCCACTCGTTGAAGCAGAACCCGCCCAGCATCGGCCGGGCGCCGTGGTCGCTGGCGACCGCCACGACGGTGTCGTCCGGGAGCACCTCGAGCAGGCCTGCGAGGTGCCGGTCGAGCGCCCGGTAGTAGTCGCGGAAGACGTGCTCGTAGGGGTTGCCCTGCCGGTAGCGCGGGTGGCCGGGGTCGCAGGCGCCCCAGAAGCCGTGGTGCAGCCGGTCCGGCCCCATGTCGGCGACCGCGAGGAAGTCCCAGGGCCGGGTCATCGCGAGGTGCCGGGCGAGCGCGAAGCGCTGCTCGGTCATGTCGAAGATCTGCTGGGCGACGCGGGCCTTGTCGTCGGAGCGGAAGCCGGCCACGTCGATCGTGTAGCCGCCGGTGACCCGCTGGACCTCGTCGCGCAGGTCCGCCGGGAAGGTGAACTGGACGTCGGTCGACGGGGTCATGAAGCAGGTCACCATGCTGCCCCGCAGCGGCGAGGGTGGATAGGTGCCCGGCACGCCGACCAGCACGCTGTCGCGCCCCGCCTGCCCGAGCAGGTCCCAGACGCGCGGCACGCGCACCCAGCGTGAGGTGGCGAACGCGAGCCCGCCGTAGCTGTGGTCGGTGCGGTTGCGGAACCCGTACACCCCGAGCTCGCCGGGCGTGCGGCCGGACAGCATCGACAGCCACGCGGGGATGCTGAGCGGTGGGGCGGTGCTCTCCAGCGGCCCCCACAGCGCCTCGCCGCGCAGCTTGCTGAGGGTCGGCATGTCGTCGGCGTAGCGCTCGAACAGCAGCTCGGGCGTGCCGCAGTCCAGCCCGATCAGGGCGAGGTGGCGAGCCCGCCCGGCTGGTGCTCCCGTAGGACCCGGAATTGCCCGCCCTCCCTGTGCCGTGCTCCAACAGCAGCAGGCTAGGTGGCGGCCGCCCTGGCACCGACGCTCCATCGGCGTAGGGCGGCGCTACGTGGCTCAGTCGAAGTAGCCAAGGGCGCGCAGGCTGGCCGCCACGTCCGCCTCCAGCGCCACGTCGGCGTGGTCGCCGACAGGGCGCTGCGTCTCGGCCCGCCACTCCTGGTGGAGCAGGCGGAACTCGCGCAGCCGCTCCGCGCCGCCGGCGACCAGGGCCAGGTCGCACGCCTCGCCCGGATCGCCGCTGAGGTCGTACAGCTCCTCGCGGCCGTCGGACGACCAGATGTACTTCCAGCCGTCGCGCCGCAGGGCGCGCAGCTCCCGATCGAACGGGGCCGGGTCGAAGCCCCGGAAGCGGGCGAAGCGGGTGAGGTCCGGCTCCAGGTACTCGGTGACCAGTACGGGGCGGTGGTCGCTGCGTGCGGACAGGCTGACCGCGCGCAGGTCGCCGGGTTCCGGTCCGAGTCCGGCCGCCTCCAGGACGGTCGGGTACAGGTCGACCGACTGCACCGGGCGGTCCACCACCCCCGGGGGCAGCTGCGGGTGGCGCAGCACCAGCGGCACCCGCGCGAGGGTGTCGTAGACGCTGAAGAAGTGCCCCATCATGCGGTGCTCGCCGAGCTGCTGGCCGTGGTCGGCGGTAATGGCGACCAGCGTGTCCGCGTCGTCACCCACCGCGTCGAGGACACGGCCGAGCAGCTCGTCGCCGTAGCTGATGGTCGCGTCGTACAGCGAGCCGATGAGGGCCAGGTCGTCCTCGCTGAGCGGGTTGGCGCCGGCGAGGTAGCCCATGCCGTCATGGTCGAGCTTGGCGACCCGGCGCCGGCCGGCCTCGTCGAGGAACCGCTCGACGTGCTCCGGAGTGGGCGCATAGGGCACGTGCGACTCCATGAGGTGCACCAGCGCCAAGAACGGCTGCCCGCCGCCGCGGGCCTGGCGGATCCAGGCCGCGGCGGCGTCGGCGAGGCGGCTGCCACCGCCGCCGGTCGCCTCGGCGCGGCGGCGCTGCAGCCGCATGGCGGTGGTGGTGAGCGCCTGACTGCGCTTGACTGCATCGCGCAGCCGCGGGCGGACCCAGCGGTAGCCACGTCCGAGCAGGCCGCCGTCGCCGGTGCCCGGGACGCCCCAGAACTCGTGGAACTCCTGGAAGCCGCGGTCCAGCTGGAAGGTCCGTCCGCCGTGCGGGTTGGCGGTGAACCCGGCCGTGCGCCAGCCCGCCCCGGCGAGGCGCTGCGGCAGCGTCACCAGATCGCGGCCGAGAGCCCGGTCGGCCCGGTTCAGGCCGTGCTGCGAGGGGTACAGGCCCGTCATCATCGACGCCATCGACGGCAGCGTCCACACCCCGGCGGTGATCGCGTTGTCGAAGCGGGTGGCCGCGGCGGCGAACGCGTCCAGGTTGGGGGTGGTGCCCCGGCGGTAGCCGTAGCAGCCAACATGGTCCGGCCGGACACAGTCGAGGATCACCAGGACGACGCTCACCCGCTGCCCTCCTTCATGCCAGCAGTGCCTCATCGAGCAGGCGCGCGCTTGCGGCCGGGTGGGCAGGGACGAGGCTGTACGCCGGCGCGCGATTGCAGAGCCTCACCAGCGCCTCCATGCCGACCTGGAAGTCCTTTGGCGCCTGGTGGAGCTGCGTGGCCAGCCGCGCCAGCGCCTCGCGCGGCCGCAGCGGGTCCAGGCGCGCCACCGCGCTCGGGTCCGAGGCGCCGCCCCCGTTCCGGTCGGCCCCGTTGGCGCCCGCGTCGCCGTGGTGCTCCAGGAACACCAGGGCGCCGACGTCCGCCGCGACCCGGGAGGAGCGTGCGCCGAACAGGCTGCCCGGCTCCGCGCGCCACTCGATTCCGCCGTCGGCGGCGCGGAACGGCAGCAGGGCCGGGTGCGCCAGGTCGATGCCGAGCAGCTCCAGCGCCCCGCGGCGCAGCCGCAGCGACTTCGGGAACGGCGCCACCAGCAGGTCGGCCGGGTCGAGCGGGACCAGTTCGTCGGCGAGCAGCCAGGCGCCGCGCGCGACCAGCGCCACCGCCAACAGCGTCTTGCCGGCGTTCGGTCGGGACAGCAGCAGCACCGCCTGCCCCGCGCGGCCGACCGCGGTGCCGCGCAGGTGCAGCCAGCGGTCCAGCGGCGGCACCCACAGCGGCGGGAACAGCGGCTCCGCCCCGGTCCAGGGCCTGACCGCGTCGCCGACGATGACGACTGCTTCGCCGGGGCGCGGCTCGTCGGCGTCGCCGTGGCAGCCGACCGCCACGGTGATGTCCGCGACGCCGGGCCGCGTGCGGAAGGCCTCGTACAGCGTGACCCAGCGCCGCAGCAGGCCGACGCTGGCCGAGATCACGTGGATCTTCGCCCCGAGGATCTCGAACATCGCCTGCACCGACGGCTCGGTGCCGGGAAGCAGCCCGTCGTCGCCCTGCAGCAACGCCGCGTCGGTCACCGCTCGACCCCCACGACCAGCTCGGCGCGCTCCAGGAAGGCCAGCACCCGCCGGCAGCCGGCCGCGACCGCCTCCTCGTCGATCCCCCAGCGCCGCGCCAGCTCGGCGATGATCTCGTCGGCACTGTGCTGGCGGTCGCACAGCTCCCAGATCGCCCAGGCGGTGCGGTTGAGCACGTACGCGATCTGGGCGGCCACGTCGATCAGCACACCATCGCCGTCGTCGCCAAGCTGCCGCTCCACCGCCGGCCGCCGGGCCAGCAGCCTAGCGCCCGTCACCGTTCGCCTCGGCCGGGACTGGCGTGAAGGTCGAGGAGTGCCGCAGATCGAGCACGACCCAGATCCACGGCTCCTCCCAGGTCCTGGCCTGGGGTGATGAGGCCGCGGGCGGTGGAGCCTCCAGGCGGGAAGGCTCAGGCTGTTTCGTCCGTCGAAGACGAAGCACGGAGACCCTCGCTTTCGCGGTGCGACGGCGGACGTTGTGGCCGGGGCCGGGGTCGGTGCTGCGGCTCCTGGTCGAGGGGCAGCGAGGGCTGGCCGTTGTCAACAACGACGTCCTTCCCGTTGCCGTTCCTGTCTGCGTATGGCCTCGGCGACAGGATGGTCGGCAGGCCGTCGATGTAGCGGCCGTAGATGGAGCGGCGCAGGTCCCGGCGGCCGATCGCGCCGCGCGAGGCGTCCACCAGCACCGCGCCGACCACCCAGTGGTCGATGCGCTGGAGGCCCCCTGCCACCTGTTCCAGCGCGCGGGCGCGGCTGGTCCCGGAGCGGGCCACCAGCAGCACCGCGTCGGCACAGTTGGCCAGGGAGATCGCGTCGGCCAGCGAGCGCGCCGGCGGGGTGTCGATCAGGACCACCCAGCCGAAGCCGCGCAGCGATTCGATAACCTTGCGGAGCCTGGGAGTTGATAGCAGCTCGGCCGGGTTGCGCTCAGGCACCCCGGCGGGCAGCACCAGCAGGCGCTCGGTCACCGCCCACAGCTTCGTGAGCGGATCGCCCGGGTGGTCACTCTGCAGCAGCTCCGCGAGGCCGTCCTTGTGCTCGATCCCGAAGATCCGCTCGAGATTGGGCTTGCGCAGGTCGCCGGAGATCACCACCACGGGCCGCTCCCCGCCGGCGAGGGTGTGGGCCAAGTTCGCGGTCAGGGTCGACTTGCCTTCCCGGCGGTCGGCCGAGACGATCGCGAGCACCTTGATGTCGTCGCCGAGCCCGCGCCGCTCCAGCTCCGCGGCGACCCTGCGGTAGCCCTCCGCGGCCGGGCTGAAGGGCCGCTCGACGACCGCACGCGGCGCCTTGCGGAGCACCCCTACGCTCGGCACGCTGCCGACCGGTGCCAGCTTGGTCGCCTGCGCGACGTCCTCGAGGGTCACCACCTTGGGCCGGATCGCCTCGGTCACCAGCGCCGCTCCGAGTCCGCCGGTCAGGCCGATCAGGAGCCCGAGCAGCAGGTAGATGGCCGCGGCGATGGGCTGGTTCGCCCGCGCCACCACCGCCGGGGTCAGAACGCTGGTCGACGGATCGAGGAACAGGAGCTGGTTCTCGGCGTTGTGCAGGACGTTGTTGGTCGACTTGAGGTTGCTGCGCAAGAAGTCCAGCTGGCCCGCCGTACCGATGCTCGGCACGTGTCGGGCGGACGCGTTCGCTTCCTGCTGCGCCTTCGCCGCCCACACGTCGACTTGGTCGCTCAGCTTCTTGACCTGGTCCCGCAGTGCCTGCTGGCCCCGGTTGATCAGCAGCTTGTCGTGGTCGTTGCGCGCCTGGGCGAATGCCTCCGCGTAGCGCTGTGCGACCACACCGGCGAGCTGCGCGTCGCGGTCGCTGTAGGTCAGGTCCCACTGGGTCGACCCGGGCACCTCGGTCGGCACGATCGACCTGGCCAGTGCCCCCGGCCACTCCGCGCGCTGGACGTGCTTGACCGCCGAGAGCTCTGGCGCCGTGCTGCCGAGGTTGCCGAGCACGGTCGCGGCGACGTTCACGTCCTGCAGGGCACTGGTCGGCTCGAGGCCCGCCACCTTGGCCGGCTTGCCGCCGCTCTTGCCGACAAGCTGGCTGAGCACGGCTGCATGCATCGGCTGCACGTCGATTCGGACGGTGGCGTGGTAGCGCGGCGCCGAGGCCGATCTCGGCAACGCGAACGCGCCCAGGGCGAGGCCTACCGCCAGGCCGACGGCGACGAACAGCTTGCGCCGCCAGATCGAGCGGGCGTGGTCGGCGAGCCCGGGATCGGGTCGGTCCCTCAACTCCAACCTCCTTGCGCCCTACAGGGCGGCTGGTAGCTCGCTGGCCCGCTCCATCGCGAAGGTCGCCGCCTCCAGGCGGGAGTGCATCTGCAGCTTCTCGAGGATGTTCTGCACGTGGGTGCGGACGGTGTGCGGGCTGATGTACAGGACGCTGCCGATCGACTCGTTGCTCCAGCCCCGGCCGAGCAGCGCCAGCACTTCCCGCTCGCGCAGCGACAGCCGGTTCACCGGCGACTCGCTCACCCATTGCTGCGCGTCGACGAGCTGACGGAACACTCGCGGCAGGGTGGCCTTCGGCTCGAGCCCTGCGTTTCCGACCGCGGTCTCGACCGCGTCGCGGATGGTGGTCGTGCCGCTGCTCTTGAGGATCACCCCGAGCGCGCCGGCGCCGATCGCGTCGATGACCAGCTTGAGGTCCATCTCCAAGGCGAGGATGAGCACCTTCAGCCCGGGCCGCTCCTCGAGCACCCGTTCCAGGACCGTCGGCGATCCGGTGAGCGCGATGTTCGCGTCGAGCAGCAGCAGGTCGGGCTCGAGGCAGCGGACCGCGAGCGGGATATCGTCCCGCTGCGAGCAGCGACCGACCACGTCGTGCCGGCCGTCGCCGCCGAGGAGCGCCTCAAGGGCCTGGTTGAACAGCGGCTGCCGGTCGGCGGGGAGCACTCTCGCCATGCCCATCACCTGACGTCCGTTACTCGTTGCCGGCGTAGGTGCGCCGCGTGCCTGGGATGAGACCGAGCCGAACGAGTCGGACTGGACCAGACGCGCCTCGCTGATGAGCAGAGTGTTCCTGGCGGCGGTGGGACAGATGAGCTGAGCGCAGTAGCCTTCGCCTACGCAGAGGGAGCGATTCTGCGGCCATGGTCAGGAGGCGATCGCCTCGGGCTGGTCGCGGTCCAGCAAGGTGGCGAAGTTCGACCACTCGAACGCGTGGATCATGCGGCTCACCATGCGGACGATGCCGACCGGGTCGCGGCCGATCGCGGTCTCGGCGGCGAGCACCAGCCCGTGCACCCCGTCGAGCAGCGTGTTGGCCACGTCGTTGGCCTCGGCGATGGTCGGGTTGCGGTTGGTCACCATCGACTCGAGCAGGTTGGTCGCCACGAAGACCTGGCGGCTCCAGCGGTTCGCCCGGCGTGCGATCGCCTTCTGGTAGAACGGCACGTACTCGAGTGGGACCTCCCTGGAGAGGTCGCCGCGGTCGATCAGCACCGCGTCGGAGCGGTCGATGATCCCATCCATGTTTCGAACGCCCGCGCTGCTCTCGATCTTGGCGATCACCTGCGCGCCGGGCGCGAGCGAGCGGACCAGCTCGACGTCAGCGGCCGAGCTGGCGAACGACAGGGCCACGTGCCGGATGTGGTGGGCCGTGCCCAGGGCGATCGCGGCGCGGTCCTTGTCGGTGAGGGCGGGCAGCGCCGGCGCGGGATCCACGACCACGCCCTTGTCCGACCGCACCGCGCCGCCGTCGACCACCACGCCCTCGGCATGATCCTCGCCGGTCTCCTGCACGCACACCCGCGCGCCGTCGAAGTCGATCGTGACCAGGCTGCCCACCCGCAGTGCCCCGAACACCGACCGAGGCCACAAGGTGAGCTCGCCAGCGGTCCCCTGAACCGGCGCGGCGGTGAGGCGGACCGGGTCGCCCGTGCGCAGGGCCACGCCGGGCGCCATCGTCCCGCAGCGTACCTGGGCGCCTTCGAGGTCCAGGCAGAGGGGCTTGGCGGAGGCGGACTGCACCAGCTTGATGCACGGTTCGAGCGTCTCGAGCCGGGTATGGGACAGGTTGAGGCGGAACAAGTCGACGCCCGCCTGATCGAGCTGCTCGATGATCTCGGCGGACAGCGACGCCGGGCCCAGCGTGCACAAGATCTGAATCTTCACGGTCCCTCCGGGTCGCCGCCGGTCACTCGGGCGTCCACGGGTGTCCATCCCCGCGCTCTCAGGGACAGATGATGGAACGACGTGACGGAGAGCCAATCCCCGTCTGTCGTGTTGCCAAATTGCGTCGGATGCAGTACCCGGCACTGGCGGTCTCATCAACCGGCCTGGCGGGGCGGGCTGCTCTCGGTCGGCACGGTCAGCCACGTGGCCGAGCATTCGGTGCGGCTGCCGCGGTCGTACTGAGCGTCCCGCTCTGAGGTTCCCGCCTTCTCGGAGGCTTCCGGAGCTGGTCACTGGGCCAGAAGGGAGGAGGCCCGCCGATGGCCGGCCGATCGCCCAGATCGCCCGCGAGCTTGCCGGCTGCGGGGCACGGGG
>DASQWY010000688.1:0-5590 GCA_035640005.1 Actinomycetes bacterium | reverse complement strand
CTGGCGGGCGGCGCGCGCGTAGTGCTTGGCCGGGCGGCCCGCGCCGGGGCCGCGGCGGCCGCCGCGGCGCTGGTAGCTGGCGTGCAGCAGGCCGTCGGCGACCAGCCGGTCCAGGTGGTAGGCGGCCAGGGGGCGGCTGATGCCGGCGGCGTGGGCGGCGTCGTCGCGGCTGACGGGGACGCCGCGGTCGGCCACGTACCGGTACAGGGCGCGGCGGCGCGGGTCGCCCAGCCCGGCCAGGCCGGCCAGCTGCCGGTCGGCGTCGGCGTCGGCGTCGGCTTCGGGGGCGGCGTCGGGGGGGTTGGCGTTTGGGTCCATGGGCCCATTCTAAAACAAGTGATTCTTGACATCCATGGGTCGGCGTTCTATAACAAGGGCATGTTGCCGATACAGGAGGCGGCGTGACCACCACCGCAGCCCGGTTCCTGGCCGACCACCGCCCCCAGCTGCAGGTCGTCGACCGCGGCCCGGCGGTCGACCTGGCCGGGGCCGAGCGCGCCGTGGCCGACCTGCTGATCGCGCTCGGCCACGACCCGGCCACCGAGCACCTGGCCGAAACGCCCGGGCGGGTGGCACGCGCCTACGCCGAGCTGCTCGCGCCCCGCCCGTTCGACCTCACCACCTTCCCCAACGATGAGGGCTACGACCAGCTGGTGCTGGCCCGCGACATCCCGTTCCAGTCGCTCTGCCAGCACCACCTGCTGCCGTTCCACGGTGTCGCGCACGTCGGCTACATCCCCGGTGGACGCATCCTCGGGCTGTCGAAGCTGGCCCGGGTCGTGGAGCTGTTCGCCCGGCGACTGCAGCTGCAGGAACGACTCACCCAGCAGGTGGCCGGCTGGCTCGACGAACAGGTCGAGCCCAGGGGCGTCGGCGTGGTCCTGGAGGCCGCCCACCTGTGCATGTCGCTGCGGGGGGTGCGGGCGCAGGGTTCGCGCACCGTGACCTCGGCGGTGCACGGGCTGCTGCGCGACGACGCCCGCTCCCGCCAGGAGTTCTTCAGCCTCACCGGGATCGGCCGGTGAGCCGCCATCGAGCCACGAGAGCAACCAGGAGGCGTCGTGAGAAGGCTCTCCGTTCGCCCGCCGCTCACCATAAAGGGCCGCACCTTCAAGGGCCTGCGAGGCTGGTCGGGCAAGCCGCTGCATCCCCCGCTGACCGACTTCCCGGTCGCCGCCTACGTGCTCGCCGCCGTGTTCGACGTCGTCTCGGCGGTCGCCGGCAAGGACCACGCCTGGGCCCGGGAGCTGTGGCACGCCGGCCTGTACGCCTTCGTCGGCGGCGCAGCGGTGTCGGTGCTCGCCGCGCTGACGGGCCTGTGGGACGCCTGGAAGTCCTCCGAGGCCGGCACCCAGGCGCGGCGGACGATCAACACCCACGCCACCATCATGGTCACCGTCACGGTGCTCGCCCTGGCCGACATCGCCTGGCGGCTGAGCGACTACCACACCAGCGCGGTCACGCCCGCGGGGATCGCGGTGCTGTCGGTCGTCATCGCGGTGCTGGTGTCGGTGGGCGCGACCTTCGGCGGCAGCCTCGTCTACGACTACGGCTTCAACGTCGAGACCGCCGGCGACCACCCGGTATGGCACCGGTCCGAGGTCGACGTCTTCCCCGGGCGGCATGACTGACGGGAGGAGCGATGACATGACCAAGCTCCAGCGCCTGCACCACGAGCAGGGCCAGAGCCCCTGGCTCGACAACCTGACCCGCGTCCATCTCCGCGACGGCGCGCTCGGCCGGCTGGTGGCCGACGGGATCCGGGGGGTGACGGCCAACCCGACGATCTTCGCGCACGCCATCGAAGGCTCCGACGCCTACGACCAGCAGTTCGCCACGCTCGTCGCCCAGGGGCGCCCGGTGGCGGACGCCTACTGGGAGCTGGTCGTCGACGACGTCGTCGACGCGCTCGGCGTGCTGCGGCCGACCTTCGACGCCAGCGGCGGCGCCGACGGGTTCGTGTCGGTCGAGGTCGCACCCGAGCTCGCCCGCGACACCGACGCCACCATCGCCGCCGCCCGCCAGCTGCACGAGCGGATCGCCCGGCCGAACCTGCTGGTGAAGATCCCGGCCACCGGCGAGGGCGTCCCCGCCATCCAGGCGATGATCGCCGAGGGACGCAACATCAACATCACGCTGACCTTCTCCCTGGCCCGCTACGCCGAGGTGATCGACGCCTACCTCTCCGGGCTGGAGACCCTCGCCCGGCGCGGCGGCGACCTCGCCTCGGTGCACAGCGTGGCGTCGTTCTTCGTCAGCCGGGTCGACACCGAGGTCGACCGCCGCCTGGAGGCCATCGGCACCGGCGACGCGCTCGCCCTGAGGGGCCGGGCCGCGGTGGCCCAGGCCAAGCTCGCCTACCGGCTGTTCCGCGACCGCTTCGCCGGCGAGCGGTGGGAGCGGCTGGCCGCCCGGGGGGCGCAGCTGCAGCGGCCGCTGTGGGCGTCGACCTCCACCAAGGACCCCTCCTACCCCGACACCCTCTACGTCGACGCCCTCATCGGGCCCGACACGGTCAACACCCTGCCCGAGGCGACCATCGCCGCGTTCGAGGATCACGGCAGCGTCGCCCGCACCATCGACGTGGGCATCGACGACGCCCAGGCGGTGATGCGCGCCCTGCCCGAGGTTGGCGTGGACATGGACGACGTCGGCCGCACCCTGGAGGACCAGGGCGTGGCCAGCTTCCACGAGTCGTTCGCCCACGTGCTCCACGCGCTGCAGACGAAGGCGCGGCGGCTGGCGCCACGCTGACCCCGACCCCACTCAGCGGGTGCGGACCAGCTCCAGGTAGTGGCGGGGGTCTGCCTCGACCAGGAAGCCGCCCTCTACCGCGCCGCCTCGCGCGGAGCAGACGAACTCGGCCCGCTCCCCGGGGCGCACCTCCACCTCCACCTCCGGGCAGCGCAGCCACCAGTCCAGCCGCACGTACAACCGGTGCCGGCCAGCGCTGACCGCGACGACCCGCAGCTGACCCCGGCGCAGCCTGGCGACCGGCCGCCCATCCACCACCACCCGGTAGGCCCGCAGCGCGTCGCGCCCGCCCGCGGACCGCGACACCGCGATGGTGGCGCTCGGGTTCGCAGCCTGCGAGGCCTGGCGTCCTTGCGACAGGGCCGGCGGTTGCATCGGTCCCTCCCAGCCCCCCGCTCCCACCGGCGGAAGGTAACCCGCCGCCGATGAGGGGCCGGTGAGAGAACCTCCTTCCGCAGCCGTATGCTCGTGAGCCGAGGAGGAGCGGATGCGGGTAAACGACGCCAAGGGATCGGTGGGGTTCGCGCCGCGGCCGGTGCTGGTCGTGGTCGCCGCCAAGTGCGCGCTCAACCTGGCGTTCGCCGGTCGCTACGGCTGGCAGCGCGACGAGCTGTACTACGCCGTCGCCGGCCGGCACCTGCAGGGCGGGTACGTGGAGTTCCCGCCGCTGACGGCGCTGCTGTCGGCGCTGGCGCGGGTGCTGTTCGGCTGGTCGCTGGTCGGGTTCCGCGCGCTGGCCATCCTGGCCGGCGCGGCGACGATCGTGGTGGCGGCGCTGGTCGCCCGCGAGCTCGGCGGCGGGCGCCGCGCGCAGACGCTGGCGGCGGTGGCGGTCGGCTTCTCGCCGCTGCTGCTGGCGACCAACGGGCTGTTCCAGCCGGTCTCCTTCGACCAGCTGGCGACCATGGTGGTGCTGTGGCTGGCGCTGCGGCTGGCGCTCGGACGCGGGTCGTGGCCGCTGCTGGGGCTGGCCGCCGGGATCGGGCTGGAGACCAAGTACACCCTCGCGGTCGTCCTCGGGCTGCTGCTGGGGGCGTTCCTGGTGTGGCGGCGCGACCTGCTGCGCCAGCCCGGCTTCCCGCTCGCCGTCCTGCTCGCCGCCGTGCTGCTGGTGCCCAACCTGGTCTGGGAGGCCGGGCACGGCTGGGCGAGCGTGCACTGGTTCCTGCACCCGCCGGCCAGCGCCACCGACGAGTCGCGGCCGCAGTACGTCGCCAACCTGCTGCTGCTCACCCACCCGGTGGCGGTACCGGCCGCGGTCGCCGGGATCGTGCTGCTGGTCCGCGACCGCCAGCTCCGCCCGCTCGGCTGGGCGGTCGTCGGCACCGCCGTCGCCTACCTGGTGCTCGGCGGCAAGTCCTACTACGCGCTCCCCGCGGTCCTGTTCGCGCTCGCCGCCGGCGCGGTCCCGTTCCAGCGCTGGGCGACCGGCCGCCGGCTGTGGGCGGTCGGCGCCGCGTTCGTGCTGCTGCTGCTCGTGACCATGCCGCTGGGCCTGCCGGTGCTGCCGCTGCGCACCGCCGACCGGCTCGGGGTGGTGGACGCGCGCAGCGACTACCAGGACGAGGTCGGCTGGCAGCCGCTCGCCCGCGACGTCGAGCGCGACGCGGCCGGCACCGACGTCGTGGTCGCGCGCAACTACGGGGAGGCCGGCGCACTGGAGCTGTTCGGCCGCGGGCTGCCGCCGGTCGCGTCCGGGCACGTCACCTTCCGCTACTGGCGGCCACCGACGACCGGGCTGAGCGCGTTGCTGGTCGGCTTCTCCAGCTCGGACGCCGCCGGCTTCTGCCACGACTACCGCCTGGTGGGAGCCATCCGGATGCCGGTCGCCAACGAGGAACGCGGCCGCCCGATCGCACGATGCACCCTCGACGGCACCCTCGCGCAGGTGTGGCCGCGAATCGTCGCGCTCTCCGGCGGTTAGCCTCGTAGGGGCCAGCTCATTCGCTGGAGGGAGACGTTTGATGCATCCGGAGCGCGCTCAGGCGGGAGAAGACCAGCAGGAACGGGTCAACCGCGAGCTCATCGAGCTGCTCAACGAACTCCGGGTCGCCCTGCCCGGTGCCCAGGTCCTGTTCGCCTTCATGCTGGCGGTGCCCTTCAGCCAGCGCTTCACCGAGGTCACCGCGGTCGAGCGGTGGACCTACTTCGGGGCGTTGATCTGCCTGGCGCTCGGCACGGCCCTGCTGATCGCCCCCTCCTCCTACCACCGGCTCCGGTTCCGCCATCGCGACAAGGAGCGCATGCTGCTGGCCTCCAACCGGATGGCCGTGGGCGGGATGGCCCTGCTGGCCATCGCCATGGCCGGCGTGGTGGGCCTCATCACCGACGTGGTCTTCGGCATGCCAGCCGCCGCCATCGCCTCGGGGGGCGTCGCCGCGTGGTTCGCCTGGTTCTGGTACGGCCTGCCGTTCAGCCGACGGATCGGGGCCCGATTGATGTCTTATGCGGCCTTCAGCCAGTCGTCCTCGCCGATGACGATGACCGGACGCTTTGCCGGGTCCAGCCACTGGGAGATGGAGAGGGCGCGAGCCTGGGGAACGGCGACGCACCCCGCCGTCGCCCCGCTTCCCTGCACGTGCAGGAAGATGCCGCTGCCCGCGGAGAGGTTCGGTTGCGGCTCGGAAGCCGGCCGGGTGCCATATCGCGGCCTGTTGAACTCGATCACCCAGGCGTACTTGTACAGGGCCTGGAAATCCCAGAGGTGCTCGGCGTGGCTCGTCCGCCATTTCGCCGTCGCGGGGCGGGAGGTCTGGTAGGTGTTGTAGGTCGGCGCGTCGAGGGAGTCCTCCGCCCACCAGTCGTTCGAGTCGAACTGGTGCCAGGTCATTCCCCT
>DASQWY010000687.1:0-2103 GCA_035640005.1 Actinomycetes bacterium | reverse complement strand
CGAGGGACTGACGCGCCGCCAACCCTGGCCCTGGCCTGGGAGGTCGCCGTGTTCGCGGCGGAGGACGAGTAGGTTCGGGTCGACCGCCTGGAGCGACGGCGGCGGCGCCTCCCCAGTACCCCCACCCCCGGCGGGCAGTATTCAAGCGCCCCCGGTGCGCGGCGGGGACGGGCGCCTACAGGCGCGGCAGAGGGAGGGGCACCGCCGTGTTGACCTCCACCCTCGTTGCCCGCTTGTGCATCACGTTCGCCTGCTGCGGGTAGTCGATGCGCTTGCCGCCGAGCAGCTCCGCGACCGTTAGGAGTTGGATGCGTGGGCTCGCCGTGTCCCAGCCCGGCGAGTGGTAGTAGCCCGCCGAGGCGGCCACCTTCCGCAGACTCACATGTCTTCTCCTATGGAATTAACGTACCGGTTCACGGGGTAGCAGCTACGCCGTGACAGGAAGCAAGGAGGGAACGGGTTGACCGAGCTGGGCCGCTATACAGACGGTGGTGAGGTAGTCGAGGACCGAGCGGCTGTGCTGCTTGCAGGTCGCCACGACGGTGAGCATCCGCTCCACGAAACGGGCGCCGCCGTCGCTCTGCGTGCCGAGGCTGCCCTTGCGCCACAGCACGGCCGGCCGGAGGGCCCGTTCGGCAGCATTATTCGTCGGGTCCACCCCGTCGACCTCGAGGAAGGTCCACAGGGCCGGCCACAGCCGGTCCAGGGCGCGGCACAGCCCGGCGGCCTTGGCATCGGGACAGCGGGCGCCGTCGTCCAGCACCCGGCCGAAGGCGCCCTGCACCGGCTGCAGGCGCGCCTGCAGCGCGGCCCGGTCGAAGGCGCCGTCCCGGAACTGGTGCCAGGTGGCGAAGAGGTCGTGGATGAGCGCCAGCGCGGCCACCCCGACCGGCCCGGCGGCGCCGCCCCGGTCGACCAGCGCCTGGAAGTCCCGTTTCAGGTGCGCCCAGCAGATCTGGCGGAGCGCCACGTCCAGCCAGCCGTAGGCGCTCCAGCGGTCGCTGCCCAGGATACCGGCGAACGCCTCCCCCAGCAGGCCCTTGATGATCCGGCTGTCCCGGCTGCTGGCGATTACAAAGACCGTGGCCAACGGAGTGACGACCGTCCACAACCAGCGGGTCTGCCCGGCCTGCCGCCACCTGGTCTCGTCGGCGTTGGCGAGCGGCGTCGCGGGCAGCGTGGCGGCCACCTCGGCCACCGGCGTCGCCAATGCGTCGGCCGTCGCCTGGCACAGCCCATCGACGCTGCCGACGCCCAGCGGGGCATCCAGCACCGTCTCACACACGTCGGCCACCTCGCGGCGGCTCAGGCGGTACCGCCCGGAGAGCACGGCAACCGTGGCTTGCAGCCGGGGACCAAAGGCGCCACGGGGCACGCCCAGCGGCAGCGCGGCCCGCGTCTGGGCACCGCAGGCGGGGCAGCGCACGCGATGCAGGCGGTGCTCCGTCACCTCCGACCGCAGCGGCGGCACCTCGGTCACTTGGTGCGCGACGAAATCGTCGCCCAGCCCGGCCAGCGAGCCCACGGGCAAGGCCCTCGCGCACTGCCCACACCGCGTGGGCCGGTGGTCGATGATCCGGTCCACCCGCTCCGGCGAGACCACCGCGCGCTGATGCGCGACGTGCCCCGGTTGGCCACCCGGCGGGCGCCCGGTCGGCGCCACCGAGCGGCGGGGCGCCTGGGGCGGATCGTGCGATGGCGGACGCGACGAATTGGTCGAGTTCTGGCCCAGCCGCGCTTTGAGCTCGCGGACCTCGGCCTCGAGCGTCACGACGCGCTGCGCCACCTGCGCCAGCGCCACGACCACCACCTGCGCCGCCGGATGCAGCCCCTGCCAGATGTCCTCAGGCAGCAGCGGCTGCCCATCGGCCCCACGCGGCACGTCCACGCTGAACATAACGCGCCACGGGCCCTGGTGTCGTATGCGCCGCTACATCAGGAAAGGGCGTGAACGCGTACGCGTCGATCGCCTGACGCTGCGTGCGCCGTGGTGCCCCGCGGGCCAGGTGCTGCCGAATGCGCCCGCCACGGCAAGGAGCGACATACGATTAAGGAGATCGCGACTATGACTTCATCTATGACTTCGTCCGGACCCTTGACCGG
>DASQWY010000686.1:0-2487 GCA_035640005.1 Actinomycetes bacterium | reverse complement strand
TGGTCGGCGAGATCGCCACCCGTGGGGTAGCGGCTCCGATCCAGGCCAGCCGCCGCTGGCCGGTGGAGCGGACCCACGCGTGGGGCAACCAGTACGGCAAGTTGCGCTGGTGCACCGAGCGCCGCCGGCCGGTGGTGGAGTTCTGGCTGGCGCTGGCCAACGCCGCGGTCGTCCTCGGTCGCCTGCTCCGTCGTGCCTGGCGCTGCTACCGCTGGGACGGCCGTCCCCGCCGCCGCCCATGACCGCCTACTGGCGCAGGCCCTAAGTCGGCCGGGATCGCCGGCGGTGGAAGTCACCGGGTTGGCAGGAGGACGAGCAGCGGCGGTGGCAGTAGAGGCGGTGGGATTGACCCGCCTACTGGGCCGCTTGGGAGCCCCCACATTAGGCTCAGTGACAGGACTTACGCGGTCGGGTCTCAGCGGGCGTAGCGGCTGAAGAGAAGAGACGCCACAACGGGAACGTTGCGGTTGCCAACACACAGGTCCCGCGGAGGTGTCTCCGGTGGCGTCTCGCCTGTACCGTACCACCCGCCCGCTGTACCTCCAGGTCACCCGCGCCCTCGACCAGCTCGGTGCGGCCACCGTCGGCAGCCCGACCACCTCGGTCCTGATCGCCTTGTACGTGACCGGCCTTGTCCTGCTGGACGCGCGCCCCACGCAGACACGCGTCACGCGCGTGCTGCCCGGCCGCTGTCACGACGCGCTCAACCGGCTGCTACGGGTGACCCCGCTATCGACCCGCAGCCTGATGGGCCTGCTGGTCGCCTGGGTCAGGCGCTCGGGCATGCCCGGCTACCTGTGCCTGGACGACGTGGTGGTTGAGAAGGCCTTCGCCAGGCGGCTGCCGTGGGCCGGGTGGACCTACTCGTTCGCCAAGAAGCGCAAGGTCTACGGCATGCACGTCGTGGTGCTGCTGTGGTGTGCTGCCGATCGGCGCTTGCGGGTCCCGGTCGCGTTCCGGCTGTGGCGGCCCAAACGCTCCTGCGCGCCGGCGGCCTACCAGACGAAGCTGCAACTGGCCGCGGGGATGCTCACCGAGCTGGTCGCTGCCCGGCTGCCCTTCCGGTACCTGGTGATGGACACCCACTACACCGCCGGCTGGTTCACGCGCCTGGCCGGGCGGTTGGGGATCTGCTGGGTCGGGACGCTCCCGCCGCGCACGGCGGTGGTCTGGCGCGAGCGGCAGCAGCCGGTCGCTGAGCTGGCCGGCCGGCTGCGCCTGCGATGGCGCCCGCGGCTTGGGCTCCGCGCCGCCGCGATCACGGTCTACGCCCCCAAGTACGGCCTGCTCCGGTTGGTCGTGACCAGAAACCGTCACGGCAACCACGAGTGCCTGGCCACCAGCGAGCTGGGCGCCGACCTGACCCGGGTGGTGTCACGCAAGCACAGCCGCTGGAGCGTGGAGACGCTGTTCCGTGACACCAAGCAGTCCACCGGGCTGGAAGCCTGCCAGTGCTGGACCGACGCCGCCATGGTCCGCCACGTGGCCCTGGTCCTGGTCGGCTTCGTCGTGCTGCAGCAGCTCCGCCTCGACCCGACCGAGAGCATCAGCGCCGTCAAGGAACGCTGGCAGCTGACCGTCGCCCGTCAAGGCGAGCCGCCACCCCTACCCCTCAAGGCCTGCCCAGCCCATCTCCGCGCCACCGCGTAAGTCCTGTCAGTGAAGGAACCGGGATCATCGGCCAGTTCCTCGTGGAACGACGACTCCCGCTTGTACAAGTACGGGACACCCATGCGCAGCTGTCGCTTCCTGCAGACATCTTGGTAGCGCACGTACACATCCGGGAACTGGTATTTCGCCCTTGATGCCAGCCCTTTGCCCATGACCCCGACGGTGTTGACACTGACGGTGAGTGTCTGCATGCGGGAGAAGAACATGTCCCCGACGACAAGCGAGAGTGTGGGTGTGACCTGCATTGCCCTGGTCGGCTCGAAGAACATCCGCGGCTCGGCGATCACGTGCGTGGATCTGCCGACGGTTGCCTGCAGGGCTTCGGCCACCATGGAGTTGGCCACATAGATCGCGTCGATCAGTGGGGGCTCGATCAGGCGAGGTACCAGGCACTCAGCCATGATTCGTCGCTTGGAGCCGTCCTCTGCGTTCCACCAGGCGAGATTGTGGATATCGGCGATCCCCTTGAGGAACTGATCCCGTTCGGGGGCCGGAACGATGACGGTGCTCCGGTGCGCGGCGTTGCCGTTGGCCAGCATGACGTCAAGGCGGGCCAGCACGTTCGTCTTGACGGCGACAACGGCCAGGTGGTCGGCACCCTGCTCAATGGCAACCCGGTAGAGCATCGGATTGCGTGGCTGGAAGTAGAGGTTCGCGAAGCTCCAGAGCGTCCTGCCGTCCGGAACGGAGATCTGGGAGCGGCGCGACACGATAGCGGTGTCATAGATTGCCGTGAAGGCGAGTCCTCTCGACTGGATTTCTTCGTGCGAGAGGATGCCGTGACGCAGGATCGACGGAACGTTGTCGAGATGCGTG
>DASQWY010000685.1:0-3937 GCA_035640005.1 Actinomycetes bacterium | reverse complement strand
TTCGGTCAACGCGTGGCGGGCCATCCGCCGGGCCGTGACGCCGCTCCAGGTCAGCGAGGCCGGGGTCGTGGACTTCGGGGTCACGGTCGCACATTCTCCCCGGCCCGGCCGGCACCGGTCACCTCGGGGAGCGGCGCGGCGGACGACGCACGGTCAGCCCTGGCAGCGGTTCGGCGGCTGCGGCCGAGGGTGGTCCTGCTCGATAGCCAGCTGCCCGACCTGGACGGCTTCGAGGTCGCCCGCCGGCTGGCCCAGGCCGGGGAGCCACCCGCGGTCGTGCTGGTGTCCAGCCGTGACCGCTCCGCCTACCGCTGGCGGCTAGCGGCACGCCTTGACGTACCGGCAGGCGACGATCGATGGCTGCTCGACCGGCCCGCCGGTGATGATCGACCAGGCCAGCCGGATGAACTGGGCGTGCGACCACGCCAGCGGCGTGGCCGAGAACGTCCCCGTCATCGGCGTGAAGCCGTCGCTGCCGGATGGCGGGAAGGCGTCCCACACCTGCTCGGGCAGCAGGTAGCCGTCGTTGCCGGCGCCGGCCATCGCCGCCAGCCGCGCCGTCGCCGGCTGGCCGGCGGCCAGCTCGTACTCGCCTCGTTCGCCGGCGAAGATCGGCCAGATCCGGCCGATCGTGGCCTGGTTGCTCCATGGGCCGTCCAGCGGTGCCGGCGGGAAGCCGATATCCCACGGCTGCCCGTCCGGCTGTTCGCCGTAGCCGTCGCGGTTGTAGCGGTGCCAAAACCGCGGGTTGGATGCGGGCACGCCGAGCTCGGCGTCGACCACCGGAAGGGTGGCGACAACGTTCGGATCGGTCGCCGGCTTGACGCCCAGCCGCACCAGTTCCAGGAAGCTCGGGTCGACGACGGCCCGCTGGTCGACGCCGTTGGGCCCGCTGTCGCCAATGTTGTAGGTGGTGGCGGTGGCGTTGGGGTTGCCGTCCTTGGTCAGCCGCAGGTAGTAGGGGTGCGAGGCGAGCGGCCCGTTGCTGGTCACCGTCCAGCCCTCGACCGAGCCTTGCCAGGCGTCGGCGGTCTTGAGATAGGCCGTCGCCGCCTTCGTGTCCTTGTTGGCCCGGGCGATGTCGGCCGCGCAGACCAGCCCGGCGATCTCGGCCGCGATCGTCGCCGGCGAGTAGCCGCCCTGGTTCTCCCAGCGCTCCTGCGGCGCGGACGGGCCGTTGGCGACGATGTAGTCGGCCGCCTTCTTGACGTGCAGGCCGTAGGTGGTGCCGTCGGTGCGGTGCAGCATCCACGCGAGGATGATCGGGTCGGCCACCTCGTCCAGTTGCACGTTGGTCCAGTGTTCGGCGCCGTCCACGGTCGAGTTCTGTGGGAACGAACCGTCCGCCTTCTGCTGCCGGTTGAACAGGTAGGTCAGTGCGCGGCTGGCGGCGGCGGTGTCGCCGTCGGCAAGCAGCGCGGTCGCCATCTGGTACAGGTCACGGCTCCACACCAGGTGGTAGGCGCCGGAGGGATTCTCCAGCCCGGTGCCCCACACCCACGGCATGGTGGGCGACGCCACGAAGGCGCCCCGGTAGGTCTTGTCCTCGTGGGCCGCCAGCACCATGCCGGACACGTCGTAGGTGGCCTGCTCCCGGCCGGACCCCAGGCTTGCCGGCGGCGGCTTCAGGGAGGCGAGGTAGTCGTGCCAGCCCGCGGCGTAGGCGGATGCCGCCGCCCGGAAGCCGCCGGCAAGCGAGGCCTGCGCCGCCGACAGCGCAGCAGTGGTCGTGCCGCCGAAGCCGAGCGCGAGGGTGGCGTGCTGCTGACCGGTCCCGTCCAGCTTCAGCCGGCCGGTCTCCACCACGTTGCCGTCAGGAGCCGAAGCGTAGTGCCAGTCCATGGCGAAGTCGCTGCGCAGGTCGGTCCATCCGTCGCTGCTGCCCAGGTAGCCGCACGAGGTCTGCGCCAGGGCGGGGCTGGCAATCAGGGCGCTGGCGGTCGTGCCGTCGGTGGCGAGCAGCTGGCCGGACGCGCAGGTGCCGCTGTCGTCCATCCCGTCGTTGGTCAGCGACGGGTCGGCGTACGCGTAGACCTGGTAGGGCGCGCCGGTCAGCGACTGGAACGTGAGGTCCATCAGCAGCGTCGACCGGGCCGGGTCGGTGACGTAGGTCTTGGTGATCCGGTAACGGCCGCTGGTGGCGGTATCGACCTGCTGGTAGCTGAGGCTGTGCTGGTCCAGCAGGCGCACCTGCGAGATGGTCGCGTCGTGCTCCAAGTCGGCGAAGCTCTGCCCGTCGGTCACGACCAGCTGCAGGTCGCGCAGGCTTGGGGTGCCAAGGCTGGGGTAGAAGACGTCGGTCAGCTCGCCATGCTCCAGGCTGAACCAGACCTTGCTCGCCAGGCTGGTGGCGGTGCCAAAGCCGTGCTTGTCGGCTGGCGTCCATGTGGCCGCCGCGCCAGGCCTTCCCGGGGCGACCGACGCGGCCGCGTTGACCGCCGGTACCCCTGTGGCCAGTGAAAGTGCGGCAGCGGCCAATGCGGCGAGAAGACGGAGCCGTCGCATTCCAACACCCCGATTCCGTACTGACAATCCGAGCCGCGCGGAGCGACAGCGTCCCTTCCCCCCGTGCCGCGACCAAAACCTCCACGGCAACAGTCGGAGCTCCCGATCCAACCGCTTCGCCATCGCCGAGCAGCTGGCCGCCGACGCCGTCGCCCCACCGTCGTGCTGGTGAACTGTGACGCGCCGTCGTACCCCGCCGGCTCACCGCCACCGGCCCGTGGGTTCGTCACCAAACCAAGAGCCACCGGTCAGGGCCGGCCTAGTCGCGCTCGTCGCCTGAGGTCGGTTCGACTCTTTCAGTTGGCCGCCAAGCTCCTGCAGACGCCATCCCGACCGGGCCTGGCTAGAATCCCGGCCATGGCTTCTTACACGGTCAACCAGCAGGCGGTGGCCCGGGCACGCCAGCTCATCGACGCCCGCCAGTACGTCCTCAAGAGCGTCTGGGACAACGTCCAACCCAGCGCCACCGACCAGAACGCCTACCTGCAGTCGCATTCCTGGCAGGAGTACGCCCGGTGGCACCTGGCCCTCACCGACGGCGCCAGCGACCACACCAAGGCCAGGTACGCCTTCGTCTATGGCGACTTCCGCCGCCTGCACCGCATGGGCCTGATCGCCTGCCTGTACCGCGCCGCCGAATGGCGCCACAAGCAGGTCGAGCTCGCCGCCTATGACCTGCTGCAGTACCTCGACAAGCGCAGCGGCTGACCGTTTGCGGTGGGCACGGCCGAAGAATAGGAGGCTGGCCCCGGCCTCGGGTCCCTTACCCGCTGCCCTGGCCGGTCTTAGCCCTGCTGGCGCTTGGGCCGGGCGCCCACCGAGAACTCGGCCCCGAAGGGGTCGTTGAGGACCGCAACCCGGCCGTAGACGAAGTCCTCAGCAGGGCTGGTGACGGTGCCGCCAGCCGCGGTCGCCCTGGCCACGGCGGCGTCGGTGTCGGCCACCTCGAACAGGGTGTTCCACGCCGACGAGGGGACGCCCGGCACCCCCATGATCCCGCCAATCTCGTAACCGTCGGGGCGGCGCAGGAAGGTGAAGTCCACGCCCGGCAGGTCTGGGTTGGCGTCCAGGGTGAAGTCGAACACCGCCGCGTAGAACGCCCGCGCGCGTTCGGGGTCTGAAGTGACGAGGTCGTTGCGGAGCAGCGCGCCGGGCTGGTTGACGACCTGGCAGCCGACGTGGCCGCAGCCCTGCCACAGGCCGAACTGGGCGCCGACCGGGTCCTTGGCCATGGCCACGCGGCCCTGGTCCATGACGTCCATCGGCGGCTGGACCAGGGTGCCGCCGGCGTCGCTGATGCGCTTGGCGGTGGCGTCGCAGTCGTCGGCGGCCAGGTACACGTTCCACCAGAACGCGCTGGCGTGCCGGTCGGGGTGCTCGGCCAGGCCGGCCGCCCGCCGCCCGTGCAGCAGGCACTGGGTGTAGCGCATCG
>DASQWY010000684.1:0-8342 GCA_035640005.1 Actinomycetes bacterium | reverse complement strand
GCTGCGCGCGCGGGACGCTCTCGCCCAGCCGCAGCCACTGACAAACTCGATCGCGGCGGTCTCGGTCGGCGTGATCGACGGCGAGCCGCGGCTCGACCTGATGTACGAGGAGGACGTGCGCGCCGAGACCGACATGAACGTGGTCATGACCGGGCTCGGCGGCCTGGTCGAGGTGCAGGGCACCGCCGAGCGCGCCCCGTTCAGCCGCGAAGACCTGGACACCCTGCTGGACCTGGCCCACGACGGCATCGTCCAGCTGGTCCGCGCCCAGAAGCTGGCCCTCGGCCCGCTGCTGGAGGAGGCCAACATCCCGCCGCTGCGCCGGCTCGCCCTGGGTCCGGCCACCCTCGACCTGGGCCAGCGCCCGGCCGGCCAGGCCGGCGGGTGACCCCGGCGCCGGCGCTGCTGCTGGCCAGCGGCAACCAGGGCAAGCTGCGCGAGCTGCGGACCATCCTGGCCGGCGTTCCCGTGCGGCTGCTTGGCCTCGCCGACGCCGGCCGCGGCCGGCCGCCCACCGTCCAGGAGACCGGCGCCACCTTCCTCGACAACGCCCTGCTCAAGGCGCGCGCCTACGCCGCCTGGTCGGGGCTGGCCGCGGTCGCCGACGACTCCGGCCTGGAGGTCGACGCCCTCGGCGGCGCCCCCGGCGTCCACTCCGCCCGCTACGCCGGCCCGGGCGCCAGCGACCAGGCCAACCTCAACAAGCTGCTGGCCGCCCTGGACGGCGTGCCACCGCGGCGGCGCACCGCCCGCTTCCGCTGCGCCGCCGTCCTGGTCGACCCAGGAGCCGGGGGGTCCGGGGGGCCCAAGCAGCGCAGCGGTGGCCCCCCGGAGGGATGGGCCGAGTGGCACGCCGAGGCGACCTGGGAGGGCCGGCTGCTGGAGCAGCCGCGAGGCAGCGGCGGGTTCGGCTACGACCCGATCTTCCTGCCCGACGGCTGGCGGCAGACCAGCGCCGAGGTCGACCAGGCCACCAAGGACGCCGCCTCCCACCGCGGCAAGGCCTTCCGCGCCCTGCGCCCCGCCATCGAAGCCTGGGCCGCCGCCCACATCCGGCCCGGAACCTAGCGCAGCCGCGCCACGTCCGAGACCGGTCCGAGATGACCAAGCTTGTCGGGATTGACCACAGCGCGGACCGCCTGGACCACGCCGTCGGCGACGTCGAGCTCGACCACGCCGACCACGCGCCCTTCGGCGTCGTACATCACGGCGCCCGGCTGGCCGTTGACCCAGGCCAGCCGGAGGGAGGCGCCGAGGATCCGGGCCCGGCGGAGGCCGACGACCAGCAGCCGCACGACGCGCTGCCGCCCGGCCAGCGGCTTCCCGATCGCCTGCGCCTTGCCGCCCCCGTCCCCATGGAGCACCACGTCGGGCGCGAGCATGCCGAGCAGCGCGTCCATGTCGCCGCCCGCGGCGGCCTCGAAGAACCTGCGGGCCAGTTCCTCGCCTTCCGCCCGCCGCGCCGGGGGCGGCGCGCTGTCGAGCGCCCGCCCTCCGGCGTCGATGTGCTGCCTGGCGCGGGCGAAGATCTGCCGGCAGTTCACCTCGGTCTTGCCGGTGATCCTCGCCACCTCCGGGTAGCCGTACCCGAACACCTCGCGCAGCATGAACACCGCCCGCTCCACCGGCGAGAGGGTCTCCAGCAGCACCAGGAACGCCATCGACAGCGAGTCGGCCAGCTCGGCGTGCTCGGCCGGCCCCGACCCCTCGGCGGGCACGACGACCGGCTCGGGCAGCCAGTCCCCCACGTAGGTCTCCCGCTGTACCCGCGCCGAGCGCAGGTAGTTGATTCCCAGCCGGGTCACCGCCGTCGTCAGGTACGCCTTCGGATCGGCGACCGTGGTTCCCGCCTGGCGCGCACGGGTCAGGCCGAGGAACGCGTCCTGCACGATGTCCTCGGCGTCGCCCACGGATCCGGTCATCCCGTAGGCGATGGAGAACAGCAGCGGCCGGTACCCGGCCGCGCCCGCCTCATCCGCTGATCCAGGCACGGAATCCCTCCCGCCAGCTCGCGAACCGCGGCTCCCAGCCGAGCTCCTTCCTTGCCTTCTCGTTCGAGGCCCCGCGCCAGCTGGTCATCTGGTCCACGACGAACTCGCCGGCGA
This sequence comes from Actinomycetes bacterium, assembly GCA_035640005.1. GTDB lineage: Bacteria > Actinomycetota > CALGFH01 > CALGFH01 > CALGFH01 > DASQWY01. The sequence goes on along the minus strand of DASQWY010000684.1, from coordinate 6,237 downwards.
GCAGCCGCCCGAGCCAGGCGGGCAGGCGCAGCGGCGGCTTCGCGCCCAAGACCTCGGCCAGGTACGGCAGCCACTCCGCGACCGGCGCCGGGTCGCTGTCCACGACGTGGTAGACGCCAGGCGCGCCGCGGTCGACCGCGGCCAGCGTCGCGGCCGCGGCGTCGGTGATCTCGATCAACGACCAGATCCCGGTCCCGCCGCCGATCACCGGCACCCGCCGCTTCCGCACCATGTCCAGCAGGACATCCGTGGCGCCCGGCCCGTAGAAGCCGCCGTAGCGCAGCACGATTCCCTCCGGTACCGCGAGCGGTACGGCCTTCTCCAGATGCTTGATCGCCGCCAGCGACCGTGTCGACGACCGGGAGGGCGCCCGCTCGGCGAGCGGATCCTCTTCGGTCTTCACCGGCCCGCCGGAACGCTCGTTCGCGGCGACGTTGCTCTGCGCGATGACCCGGCGGGTGCCTACCAGCGCCGCGGCCGCCAGCAGGTTGTCGGTGCCCCGGGTCCGCAGGTCGTTGGTGACGGCGAAGTCGCGGTCGGGATTGCGGAGGCTCCGCATGCCCGCCAGCGCGGTCATCTGGTGCATGATCACCTCCGGCGCGGCGGCCCGCACCGCCGCGATCACCGCCTCGCGGTCCAGCCCGTCGACGACCACCGGCTCCGCGCCCGCCTCGCGCAACCGCGCCACCTTGCCGGGCGTCCTGGTGGTGCCGGTGACCTCGTGACCCGCCGCGACCAGCCCAGGAACGAGGTGCCGTCCCAGTGCCCCGGTCGCTCCCGCGACGAAAACTCGCATGATCCTTCCTTCCGCGTGGTGCTTTCCCTTGAAGACAAGGCACCACCCGAAGCTGTGACATCCACTTGTGGATTGGCGTGCCACGATGAGGTGGCAAGGTCAGTCGCAGGGAGGGGACGAGGTTGTCGGAGCTGGATCCGTTCGGTGGCCGGCGGGACCGGTCGGTCCAGTAAGCGATCCCGCGGCGGCGGCTCGGCTACCGTGGGAGCGTGATCCGCCTGGTGGCCACCGACCTGGACGGCACCCTGCTCCGCCCCGACGAGACCGTCTCGGCGCGGACGCGCGCCGCCCTGGCCGCCGTCCGCCAGGCCGGCATCACCCTCGTGCTGGTCACCGGCCGCCCGCCCCGCAGCCTCGACGGCATCGCCGCCACCCTCGGCGTCGGCGGCGTCGCCATCTGCGCCAACGGCGCCATCCTCTACGACCTGGACACCGGCGCCGTCCTCGACCAGCGCCCGCTGGCAGCCGCCGCCGCCACCCGGCTGATCGCCGCCCTGCGCGCCGCCATCCCCGGCGCCCTGTTCGCCGTCGAGCTGGAGGCCGGCTTCCGCCGCGAGGCCGGCTGGGAACCCTCCGGCCTCAACGCCGGCGGCCAGCTCGTCGCCGCCGGCACCGAACTGGCCACCACCCCGGTCGCCAAGCTGCTCGTCCGCCACCCCGACCGCACCGCCCCCGAGCTCGCCCGCCTGGCCGCCAAGGCTGCCGGCCACGACGCCGTGGTCACCTGGTCGGGCGAGCACCTGGTCGAGCTCTCCGCCGCCGGCGTCACCAAGGCCACCGCCCTGCAGCGCCTCTGCCGGCGGCTCGGCATCCCCCGCGAACAGGTCATCGCCTTCGGCGACATGCCCAACGACCTCGCCATGCTCACCTGGGCCGGCCACTCGGTCGCGGTCGCCAACGCTCAATTGGAAGTTCGCGAGGCCGCCGACGAGGTCACCGCCAGCAACCTGGAGGACGGCGTCGCGGTCGTCCTTGAGCGGATCCTCGCCCGCTGACCCGCGGTTGAGTCTGGCTCCGGGCTAGGGCAGGATCCGGGCGGTCCGCGCGACCGGGTTGGAGGGTGGGATGGGGGGCAGACGGGTGGTCGCCGCCTTGGCGGTCGCCGCGCTGGTGGCGGCGGGGTGCCACGGAGCCACCCGCGCCAGCCGGCCGACGGCGTCCACGACCGGGGCGCCGGCGGCGCCGGCGATACCCAGCTACGCCGCCGGGCGGTCGCGGCCGGTCGCCGACCCGGTGTACCCGGACTTCGGCAACCCCGCCGTGGACGTCCTGCACTACCAGCTCGCGCTGCGCTGGTCGCCGTCGGCGGGGACGCTGTCGGGCACCGCGACCCTGGTGGTCCGGGTCGCGCGGGACGCCGACCGGCTGCGGCTCGACTTCGCCGCACCGCTGCACGCCGACCGCGTGGCCGTGGACGGCCGGCCGGCGGCCGCCAGCCACCGGGGCCACCGGCTGTACGTCGCCGCCGGCCGGCGGCTGCGCCGGGAGACCCGGGTGGTCGTGGCCGTCCGCTACCACGGCCGGCCGCGGCCGGTCGCCGGGCCCGCGGTCCGCAGCGACCTGAACACCCTCGGCTTCACGGCGCGGCCCGACGGCTCGGTGTTCTCCCTCCAGGAGCCGTACGGGGCGTTCACCTGGTACCCGGTCAACGACCAGCCGTCCGACGAGGCGCTGTACGACCTCGCCGTGACGGTGCCGCGCGGCTGGGCGGGCGTGTCCAACGGGGTGCTGGCCGGCACCTCGGCTGGCGCCGGTACGGCCACCTACCGCTGGCACGCCGCCGACCCGATGCCGAGCTACCTGGTCGCGCTCGGCATCGACCGGTACCGGCGCCACCAGGCGAGCGGGCCGCACGGCATCCGCGTCAGCTACTGGCTGCGGCCGGCGGACAGCGCCCGGGCCCTGCCGCTGCTGCGCAAGGTCCCGCGGATGCTGGCGTGGCTGGAGCGGCGCTTGGGTCGCTACCCGTTCGCCAGCGCCGGGGTGGTGGTCATCCAGGAGGACACCGCCATGGAGACCCAGACGATGGTGACCTTCGGGCGGCGGGTGGCCGAGGCGGACCTGCTGCACGAGCTGGCGCACCAGTGGTTCGGGGACCTGGTCGGCCCGCGGACTTGGCGGGACGTGTGGCTGAACGAGGGCTTCGCGACCTACGTGCAGCTCCAGTACGAGGCGGACGTGCTGGGGCGCTCGCGGGCGCGGACGCTGGCCCTGTGGCGGCGGGCCGACGGGCTGATCCGCCGGCAGAACGGCCCGCCCGGCCACTACCTGCGCGACCACTTCGCCTCGCTGAACGTGTACCTGCCGCCGGCGCTGCTGCTGGAGGAGATCCGCAGCAGGGTCGGCGACCGGAAGTTCTCTGCGCTGCTGCGCGACTGGGCGCGGCAGCACCGCAACGTCGACGCCGACCGGGCGCTGTTCACCGCCTGGCTGGACCGCTACACCGGCCGCAACCTGAAGCCGCTGGTCGACCGCTGGCTCGACTCGCCCACGACGCCCGCCTGAGGCCCGCCGGCGGCGTCAGTCCGCGTGGCGCAGCGGCGGCAGGTAGGTCGCCTGGGCGATCCGGTCGGTGGTGGGGTGCAGCACCCAGGTCGACCCCTTGGGCCAGGCGGCGTCCGCGGCGATCGGGGCGCCGGCCCGGCGCAGCCGGCCGAGGAGCTGGCCGATCAGCTCGCCGTGGGTGCACAGCACCGCGCCGCCGGGCGCGGGATCCTCCAGCAGGGCCGCGGCGCCGGCGGCCTCGGCGTCGACGTCCAGGCGCGGGTCCAGCTCGACGGTGACGCGGCGCTCGTCGGCCAGCGGCCAGACCGTCTGCTGGCAGCGCAGCGCGGGACTGGACACGATCCGGGCGATCGGCTCGCCGCGCAGCCGCAGCAGCAGCCCGGCGGCCTCGCGGAGGCCCTGGCTCGACAGCGGCCGCCGCGTGTCGGGCCCGTCCCAGTTGCGCTTGTTGCCGGCGTGGGCGTGGCGGACCAGGTAGATCATCCCCAGGTTCATGGCGGTCCGCCCGCTGGTCTAACCTGACGCCACCAACTGTTCACCCAGGGTTCGCTTCCCTTCCGCCGTGAAGGCCGTGAACCTGGAGGCACGCCCGTGACCACTCCGACCGCGCCCCCGCCGACCGGACCGCCGGCGGGCGAGGAGCCCGACCCTCGCCGCTGGATCGCCCTGGCCGTGGTGCTGACCGCCGCGTTCATGCAGCTGGTCGACATCAGCATCGTCAACGTGGCCATCCCCTCGATCCAGCGGGACCTGGACGCCAGCTACGCGCAGATCCAGTGGGTGCTCGCCGGCTACCAGCTCGCCTTCGCGGTGACGCTGATCACCGGCGGCCGGCTCGGCGACATCTTCGGCCGCAAGCGCCTGTTCGTGCTCGGCATGACCGGCTTCACCCTCGCCTCCGCCCTGTGCGGGCTGGCGCAGAGCCCCGCGATGCTGATCGGCTCGCGGGTCTTCCAGGGCCTCATGGGCGCGATCATGTTCCCGCAGACCCTCTCGGTGATCCAGGTCACCTTCCCGCCGCGGGAGCGCGCCACCGCCTTCGGCACCTTCGGGGCGACCATCGGGCTGGCCACGATCACCGGCCCGCTGGTCGGCGGGCTGCTCATCAACGGTGACCTGCTGGGGCTGGAGTGGCGGCCGATCTTCCTGGTGAACGTGCCGATCGGGATCGTCGCGCTGGCCGGCGCGCTGCGGCTGCTGCGCGAGTCGCGGGCGCCGCACGCGCTGCGGACCGACCCGCTCGGCGTCGCCATCGTCAGCGCCGGGTTGCTGCTGCTGGTCTACCCGCTGGTGGAGGGCCGCGACCTCGGCTGGCCGGCGTGGACCTTCGTGTCGATGGCGGCGGCCCTGCCGGTGCTGGCGCTGTTCGCCCTCTGGGAGCGGCGCAAGCGGGCGGCCGACGGTTCGCCGCTGGTCGAGCTCGACCTGTTCCGGCAGCGCGCCTTCGTGGCCGGCCTGCTGGTCGCCGGCTTCTTCTTCATGGGCATCCCCGCCTTCTTCCTGATCTTCACGCTGTGGCTGCAGGTCGGCCTCGGCTTCACCGCGCTGCACGCCGGGCTCACCGGGATCCCGTTCGCGGTCGGCTCGGCGCTGGCGTCGGCCGCGTCGGTCCGGCTGGCGCCGCGCCTCGGCCGGCGCATCCTCAGCCTCGGCGCGCTGCTGATCACCGTCGGCATGGCGGGCCTCATCGCCACCATCGACCGCTACGGCGGCGGCACCCACTCCTGGCAGCTCATCCCTGCCCTGGCGGTCTGCGGCATCGGCCTGGGCAGCACGGTGGCGCCGCTGGTCAACGTCGTCCTCGCCGGGATCCGCGGGCAGGACGCCGGCGCCGCCTCAGGGGTGCTCACCACCGTGCAGCAGCTCGGCGGCGCGGTCGGGGTGGCGGTGATCGGGGTGATCTTCTTCGGGCTGCTCGGCAGCCACGCCGGCGCGGTCACCACCGAGCTGGCGCCGGGGCTCCGCGGCCAGCTGAGCGCGGCCGGCGTGCCGGCCCCGGTGGAGCAGCAGGTGCTCACCGGCTTCGGGGCCTGCTTCCAGGACCGCTCCCACGCCAAGGACCCGTTCGCCGTGCCGCCGAGCTGCCAGCGGGCGCAGGCGCAGGCCGGCAGCCAGCCGCGGATCGGCCGGGTGGTCGCCTCGGCGGCGGACACCGCCCGCAGGCGGAACTTCTCCGAGGTGCTGGAGCGGACCCTCTGGTTCGAGGTGGCGGTGTTCCTGTTCTGCTGCCTGCTGATCCTGCTGCTGCCGAGCGTGCGCGGCCGGGCGCTGGAGCAGGCGGCCGAGCCCGCGGCGGTCACCTGAGACCCGAGGCGTGCGGGCGCGCCCGCTGGGGATACAAGATGTAGGGCGGCGTCCGGAGGTGAGGAATGGGCATGGCGGCGCTGGTGCTGGCCGCGGGCGGCGGCAACATCCTCTACCTGCTGCCGACCGCGGTGGTCCTGGTGGCCGGGATGCTGGTCATCCTCGTCTCCAACCGCGCCGCGTCCGGCCAGGCCCCGCCCCAGGAACCGGATCCCGACGACCTGGCCAGCCAGGTGCTGGGCGAGGACGAGGCGCGGGAGCTGCACAAGCGCGCTCGGCGCCGGCGGGCGTTGCAGCGGCGTCGCCGGCGCGGCCCGTAGCCGGCGGGCCGCTCACTCCCGGCCGGCGGCCGGGCGGGCGGCGACGGCCGGGCCGGCCGGCGCGGCGGTGCCGCGGTGCCGCCCGGCCGGCCCGAGCGCGAACGCGCGCAGCAGGTTGGTGGTGACCGCCCGCACCACCTGGGCGGTGCGGGCCGAGCGCCGGCCGGCGGCGCAGGCGCGGTCCAGCTGGCAGACCCACGAGCCGGTGCCGGCGTCGAACACCCCGGCCCCGCTGGCCCGCCAGGTGTAGTAGGTGGCGTCGGCGAAGCCGGCGCGGCCGTGGCAGCGGACCGGCGAGTGCAACAGCAGCCG
>DASQWY010000683.1:0-4978 GCA_035640005.1 Actinomycetes bacterium | reverse complement strand
CCAGGCCGGTGCCGACCGCCGGCCTGCCCGGCTTGGTGGCGGTCGGCCACACCGGCCCGACGGCCAGGTAGTCCCAGCCCTCGGCGACCGCGGCGCGCGCCTGCTCGAGGTCGTGCGTGGAGCGCCCGAGCAGCACGCCGTCGCCGAGCACCCGCCGCGCCCAGGCCATCGGCAGGTCGTCCTGGCCGAGGTGGAGCACGTCGGCGCGGGCGGCCAGCGCCACGTCCGCCCGGTCGTTGACGGCCAGCAGCGCGCCCTGCCGGTCGGCGGCGCCCCGCAGCAGCGCCGCCGCCTCCAGCAGCGGGCCCGCCTCCGCCTGCTTGTCGCGCAGCTGGATCACGTCGACCCCGGCGGCCAGCACCGCCTCGGCCAGCGCGGCCAGGTCGGGCCGGATCGGCGTGCACAGGTACAGCCGGGCCGCCGCCAGCCGCTCGCGCCGGGCGTCCACGGCTAGCCGGGGGTGCCCAGGTCGGGCAGGCCGGCGAACGGGGTGGAGGCCTCGGCGTACAGGCGGCGGGGGATGCGGCCGGCGCGGAAGGCCAGCCGGCCGGCCTCGACCGCCTTGCGCATCGCCTCGGCCATCAGCGCCGGCTCCCTGGCGCGGGTGACCGCGCTAGCCAGCAGCACCGCGTCGCAGCCGAGCTCCATGGCGAGGGCCGCGTCCGAGGCGGTGCCGATGCCGGCGTCCAGCACCACCGGGACCGACGCCCGCTCGACGATGATCCGCAGGTTGTAGGGGTTGCGGATGCCCATGCCGCTGCCGATCGGCGCGCCCAGCGGCATCACCGCGGCGCAGCCGAGCTCCTCCAGCTGGCGGGCGAGCACCGGGTCGTCGTTGCTGTAGGGCAGCACCACGAAGCCGTCGTCGACCAGCTGCTCGGCCGCGTCGCGCAGCTCGACCGCGTCCGGCAGCAGGGTGCGGTCGTCGCCGATCACCTCCAGCTTGACCCAGTCGGTCTCCAGCGCCTCCCTGGCCAGCTTGGCGGTGCGGACCGCGTCGCGGGCGGTGAAGCAGCCGGCGGTGTTGGGCAGGGCCCGGCAGCCGGCCTGCCGCAGCACGTCCAGCACCGAGCCGCGCGCGTCCGGGCTGGCGCGCCGCAGCGCCACCGTGGCCAGCTCGGCGCCGGAGGCGTGCAGCGCCCGCTCCAGGGCGTCCAGGCTGGCCGCCCCGCCGGTCCCCATGATCAGGCGGGACGAGAACGGCTGCCCGGCAATGACGAAGGGGTCGTCCACGGCTCAACCTCCCTGGGTGGCGCCGAGCACCTCGACCCGGTCCCGCTCGCCCAGGCCGGTCGCCGGCCAGGCGGTCCTGGGGACCACCTCGCCGTTGAGGGCGACCGCGACGCCCGCGCCGGACGGCGGGTGGCCGAGGTGGGCGAGCAGCTCGGCGACGGTCGAGCCGGCGGCCACCTCGGCCGGCTCGCCGTTGACGATCACGGTCATGGCGCGCTCCCTTGGCTGCGGGCGGCGGGCTGGAACCGCCGCGGCGAGAACGGTGCGATCGCCTCGGGCACCGGCCCGCCCGCCAGCAGCTCGGCGACGGCCGCGGCGGTCACCGGGGTGAGCAGGATGCCGTTGCGGTAGTGGCCGGTCGCCACCAGCAGCCCGTCCGGGCCGGCCGGGCCGAGCAGCGGGGCGTTGTCGGGCGAGCCGGGCCGCAGCCCGGCGACCGCCTCGACCAGCTCCAGCTCGGCCACGTCGGGCAGCAGCTCGGCGGCCGCGTGCAGCAGGTCGTGGACGGCGCCGGCGGTGACGCGGGTGTCGAAGCCGCGCTCCTCCACGGTGGCGCCGACCACCACCCGCCCGTCGGCCCGCGGCACCACGTAGGCCTCCAGGCCGCGCACGTTGCGCTGGCACAGCGGCTGGCCGGCCGGTCCGCGCAGGTGCAGCAGCTGGCCCTTGACCGGCCGGACCGGGGAGAGCAGCTCGGCGGCCAGGCCGCCGAGCGCGCCGCTCCAGCAGCCGGCGGCGAGCACCACCGTGCCGGCGGCCAGCGCCTCGCCGCCGGCGAGGGTCACCCCGCTGACCCGGCCGCCGGCGGTGCGGACCTCGGCGACCCGCCCGGGCCTGGTGGTCACGCCGGCGCGGTCGCAGGCGGCCAGCAGGGCGACGACCAGCGCGCGGTTGTCGACCTGGTGGTCGCCGGCGGCCAGCACGCCGCCGCGGACGCGCGGCGCCAGCCCCGGCTCCAGCCGGCGGCAGTCGCGGCCGGCGAGGCGCTCGACCTGCAGGCCGCAGTCGCGCTGGAAGCGGTACAGGTCCTCGAGGGCGGCGTTGTCGTCGGCGTCGCGGGCGACCGTCAGGGTGCCGCAGCGCCGGTAGCCGACCGGGCGACCGGCCGCCTGCTCCAGCTCCTCGGCGAAGGCGGGCCAGCGCGCCGCCGCCTCCAGATTGAGCGCCAGCAGCGCCTGCTCGCCGTAGTGGACCTCGGTGACCGGCGCGAGCATGCCGGCCGCCGCCCAGGACGCACCGCGGCCGGGTGCCTCGTCGACCACGGTGACCGCCATCCCGGCCTGCGCCGCCCGCCAGGCGACGCCCAGGCCGATCGCGCCGCCGCCGACCACCACCACGTCGGCGGCGCCATGCTGGGTCATGGCGGCCCGCGCCTCCCTTCGCCGGCATTACCCGGTGCAGGTTCCGACGGTCGGCGGCTGCGACAGCCGCCCTCTCAGCCCGGTGGGCTCCCGTGTCGGACCAGCGTACCGCTCAGCCGGGGTCGCCGCCGGCCAGCGCCCGCGGGTCCGGCTGCGCCAGCTCGCGCTGGCCGCCGTCGAGGGCCCGCGTGGCGGGCGCCAGCTCCTCCGGCCGCGCGCCGGTGAGCACCTGGGCCCGCAGCTGCTGGAAGGTCGTCCTGCCCGCGGGGACACGCTCCTCGGTGAGCAGGGTCGCCAGCCAGGCCGCCAGGAAGCCGACCGGGATGGAGACCACCCCCGGGTTCTCCAGCGGGAACAGCGGGGTGGTGGCGTGCAGCCACACGCCCGTCGGGCCGATCACCGTCGGGCCGACGGCCACCAGCAGCAGGCAGGATCCCAGGCCGGCGAGGATGCCGGCGACCGCGCCGCCGGTGTTGAACCGCTTCCAGTACAGCGACAGCAGCAGCGTGGGCACGTTGGCGCTGGCGGCGATCGCGAACGCCAGGGTGACCAGGAAGGCGACGTTCTGGCCGCGGAACACCACGCTGAGCAGGATGGCGACCATGCCGACGATGAATGCCGCCTTGCGGGCGACCCGCACCTCCTGGTCCTCGCCGGCCCGCCCGCGCCGCAGGAAGCTGGCCCACAGGTCGTGGGCGAAGCTGGAGGACGCGGCGATCGTGAGGCCGGCCACCGCTCCCAGGATGGTGGCGATCGCCAGCACCCCGATGAAGCCCAGCAGCATGTCGCCGCCGAAGGTCTCGGGGCCGCCGCCGAGGGTGCGGGCCAGCAGCGGCGCGGCCATGTTGCCGGCCTTGTTGGCGCTGGCGACCGCCTTGCTGCCGACCAGCGCGGCCGCGCCGAAGCCCATCACGATCGCCAGCACGAAGGTGGTACCGCTGATGCCGATCGCCCAGCGCATGCTGGAGCGGACGGCCCTGGCCGTCGGCACGGTGTAGAGCCGCATCATGATGTGGGGCAGCCCGACGCCGCCCAGCAGCAGGCCGAGCCCGAGCGAGACGAGGTCCAGCGGGTTCTTGTAGCGCAGGCCCGGGGCGAGGTAGGCGGGGCCGTGGCCGCTGCCGCCGACGGCGGCGTCGAACAGGTGCGGGATGGAGAACCCGAACCTGCTCAGGGTGAGCATGGCCACCACCGAGGCACCGACCAGCAGCAGCATCGCCTTGACGATCTGCACCCAGGTGATCCCGAGCATGCCGCCGAAGGTCACGTAGACGACCATGACCAGGCCGACCCCGACGATCGCGGCCGCGTCCGCCGGCAGCCCGAGGACCCTGCCGTGGACGTTCAGCAGCAGCACCACCAGCAGGCCGGCGCCAACCATCTGCCCGACCAGGTAGACGACGCAGACGGAGATGGTGGCCACCGAGGAGGCCAGCCGCACCGGCCGCTCCCGCAGCCGCTGCACCAGCGCGTCGGCCACGGTGTACCGGCCGGCGTTGCGCAGCGGCTCGGCGGCGACCAGCATCAGCAGCACCAGCGCGGCGAGGCCGCCGACGAACAGCAGCAGCCCGTCGAAGCCGGCCAGCGCGATCGACCCGGGCACGCCGAGGAAGGTGGCCGCCGAGGTGTAGTCGCCGGAGATGGCGATGCCGTTCTGCCAGCCGCGCAGCCGCCGGTTGGCGGCGTAGAAGTCGGCGGCGGTCCTGGTGTGGTGCGACGCCCACCAGGTGATGGCGAGCGTGACGACCAGGAAGATCACGAACAGGTTGAGGGGGACGACCGACCCGCTCATGGCCGCCGCCCCTGCAGCCCCTCGCGGACGCTCCTGGCGAGCGGGTCGAGGCGCCTGGCGGCCAGGCGCGACCAGGCCCACACGGCCAGCGCGGCCGCGGGGAACTGCGAGAACGCCAGCACGGCGCTGAGGGTGAAGGGTCCGCCGACCCGCATCCGCATGAGGCCGGGCGCGTAGCCGGCCAGCAGCCACAGGGCCATGTACCAGGCGACGTACACGGCGGCCAGCGCCAGGGCCAGGCGGCGGTGGCGCCGGTCCAGCTCGGCCAGGCCGGCCGGCGGGGCGGCTCGCGCCGGCGGCTCCCATTCCTCGACCTGCAGCTCGCGTCCCATCGATCCTCCTCGTCTCGGACCGGGCGTCACGTGTTGGTGTCCTGCTGGCCGGCCGGCCCGGGCGGGTCGGCGAGGCCGGGGGCCAGGCTGGCGCCCGGCACCCGGCGGGGCAGCCCGATGCCGGCCGGCGGTGCCGTGGGTCGTGCCCGCGCGGGCGGCGGCTCCGCTGGCGCGGGCGGTTCGGGCGCGGGCGGCTCGGGCGCGGCCGGCGCGGCGGGCGCCGATGCCGGCGGCTCCTCCGCCGCCGGTTCCTCGGCGAC
>DASQWY010000682.1:0-4694 GCA_035640005.1 Actinomycetes bacterium | reverse complement strand
GACCCCGCCCGGCACCGGGGTGAGCGCCCCGGCGACCTCGGCCACCTCCGGGGCCACGTCGCCGACGATGCGGCCGCCGACCCGGTGGTTGCCGACGTCGACCACGGCCGCGCCGGGCTTGACCATCTCCGGGGTGATCATGGCCGCGCGGCCGGCCGCCGCCACCAGCACGTCGGCGGAGCGGGTGTGGCCGGGCAGGCCGCGGGTACCAGTGTGGCACAGGGTGACGGTGGCGTTGGCCCCCGGCGCCTTGGCCGACAGCAGCACCGCCAGGGGCCGGCCGACCAGCAGCCCGCGGCCGACGATCACCACGTGGGAGCCCTCGACCGGCACCCGCTCCTGCCGCAGCAGCTCGACGATGCCGACGGCGGTGCAGGGGGCGAAGCGCGGGTCCCCGCGCAGCAGGCGCCCCTCGTTCCAGGGGTGCAGGCCGTCGACGTCCTTGCCCGGGTCGATGGCCTCCTGGACCTCGACCGGGTCCAGCCCGGCCGGCAGCGGCAGCTGCACGATGATGCCGTTGACGGCCGGGTCGGCGTTCAGCTCGTCGACCGCCCGGAGCACCTCCTTCTGGCCGGCGCTGGCGGGCATGGCGAGCTTGCGGGCGTCGATGCCGCTGGCGGCGGCGGCCCGCTGCTTGCTGCCGACGTAGATGTGCGAGGCCTCGTCGTCGCCGACCAGCACGGCCGTCAGGGTCGGGCGCCGCCCGGCCGCCGCCAGCCGCTCGACGTCGCCGGCCAGCCCGGCCCGCACCCGGGCCGCCACCGCCCTCCCGTCCAGCACCCTCGCCACCATCGGCGCTCCCCTCGCTCACTGGTCCGCTGCGGCGCTATGGTGCCGGGATGGGGGCGCTTCGACCAACCCGGGCCGAGCTGGCCGCCGCGGCCGGCGGTCGGGTTCCCGACGTGCTCGCCCCCGGCCTGGCCGTGCTGTTGTGCGGCATCAACCCGGGCCTGTGGTCGGCGGCGGTCGGCCACCACTTCGCCCGGCCCGGCAACCGGTTCTGGCCGGCGCTGCACCTGGCCGGGTTCACGCCGCGGGTGCTCGACCCGGCCGAGGACGTGGACCTGCCGCGCTACGGGCTCGGCATCACCAACCTGGTCGGCCGGGCGACCGCCGGCGCGGCCGAGCTGACCCGGGAGGAGCTGCGGGCCGGGGCGGAGCTGCTGGCTGCCAGGGCGGCGGCGATCCGGCCGGCCGTGGTCGCCGTCCTCGGCGTGGGTGCCTGGCGGGCCGGGTTCGGGGCGCCCCGGGCGGCCGTCGGCCCGCAGCCGGAGCGGGTCGGCGGGGCGCGGGCCTGGCTGCTGCCGAACCCGAGCGGCCTGAACGCCCACTGGCAGCTCGGGGCCTTGGCCGCCGCCTTCGCGGAGCTACGCCGCTCGCTCCGCTGACGGCGGCGGCCGGGCGCTCAGTGGCGGAAGTGGCGGCGGCCGGTGTGGAGCATGGTCATATGGGCAGCGGCCGCCGCGGCCGTCACCTGGTCGTCGCGGACGCTGCCGCCGGGCTGGGCGACCGCCCGAACGCCGGCCGCGGCGAGCGCCTCGACCCCGTCGGGGAAGGGGAAGAAGGCGTCGCTGCCGGCGGCGGCGCCGGCCGCCCGCTCCCCCGCCTTGGCCACCGCGATCCGCACCGAGTCGACCCGGCTCTGCTGGCCGGCCCCGACCCCGACCACCTTGCCGCCCCGGGCCAGGACGATCGCGTTGGACTTCACGTGCGCCGCCACCGACCAGGCCAGGCCGAGGTCGGCCAGCAGCGCCGGGCCGGGCGGCTCGCCGGCCGCCAGCGCCCAGCCAGCCGGGTCGTCGCCGCCCGGGTCGGCCTCCTGGGCCAGCAGCCCGCCGGCGACCGAGCGGACCTGCAGTTCCCCGGCCGGCCGCCGCGGGCCGGCCTGCAGCAGCCGCAGCGACGGCTTGCCGGCCAGCGCGGCCCTGGCGTCGTCGTCGAAGCCGGGCGCGACCACCACCTCGGTGAACACCTGGCCGATGCGGGCGGCGGTGGCCCCGTCCAGCGGCAGCGACAGCCCGACCACGCCGCCGAAGGCGCTGACCGGGTCGCCCTCCAGCGCGCCGGCGTAGGCCTCCTCGAGGGCGGCGCCGAAGGCCGCGCCGCACGGGTTGGTGTGCTTGACGATCACCGCGAAGGGGCGGCCGGCGTGCTCGGCGGCGAGCGCCAGCGCCGCGTCGGCGTCCAGCAGGTTGTTGTAGGACAGCTCCTTGCCGGCGAGCTGCACGGCGCCGCCGAGGCCGTCGCCGCCGGTGGCGTAGAAGGCGGCAGCCTGGTGCGGGTTCTCGCCGTAGCGCAGCACCCGGACCAGCCGGCCGCCCAGGGCCAGCGTGGCCGGGAAGCGCTCCCCGCGGCCGTCCCCGCCCAGCCACGCGGCGACCGCGGCGTCGTAGGCGGCGGTGCGCGCGAACGCCTTGGCGGCCAGCGCCCGCCGCTCGGCCAGGGTGGTCCCGCCGGCCGCCAGCGCCGCCTGGACCCGCTGGTAGTCGGCCGGGTCGCAGACGGCCGCGACCCAGGCGTGGTTCTTGGCGGCCGCCCGCACCATCGCCGGGCCGCCGACGTCGACCCGCTCGACCAGCAGATCCTCGCCGGCGTCCGGGTCGGCGGCGGTCGTCTCGAACGGGTACAGGTTGACCACCACCAGGTCGAACGGGGCGATGCCGGCGGCCTCCAGCTGGGCGAGGTGCTCGGGCCGGGCCCGGTCGGCGAGCAGGCCGGCGTGGACCCGCGGGTGCAGCGTCTTGACCCGGCCGTCGAGCAGCTCCGGCACGCCGGTCAGCGCCTCCACCCGGGTGACGGCCAGCCCGTGCCGTTCGAGGGCGGCGGCGGTCGACCCGGTCGAGACGACCTCGACCCCGGCGGCGGCCAGCGCCTTGGCCAGCGGCTCCAGCCCGGCCTTGTCGAACACCGACACCAGCGCCCTGCGGATCGGCAGCCGGTCGCTCACGCCGCCCCTCCCGCGCCGGCGGGGGCGGGTTCGCCGGCCACCCAGGCGCGGCGGCCGTCGGTGCGGACCCGGCCGGCCGCGACCAGGCGCACCGCGGCCGGCAGCAGCCGGTGCTCCTCCCGCTTGATGCGCTGGTGCAGGCTGGCCTCGTCATCGCCGGGCTCGACCGGCACGGCGGCCTGGAACAGCACCGGGCCGTGGTCGACCTGCTCGTCGACCAGGTGGACGGTGCAGCCGGTCACCCTGACCCCGTAGGCGAGCGCGTCGCGGACCGCGTGGGCGCCGCGGAAGGCGGGCAGCAGGCTCGGGTGGGTGTTGACGATCCGGTCGGGGAAGGCGCGCACGAACTCCGGGCCGAGGATGCGCATGAACCCGGCCAGGCAGACGACGTCGGGCCGGGCGGCGGCGACCCGGTCGCGGAGGGCGCGGTCGAAGGCCGGCCGGTCGGGGTGGTCGGCGGGCCGGACCACCCCGGCGGCGACCCCGGCGCGGCGGGCCCGCTCCAGCCCGTGCGCGCCGGCGCGGTCGCTGACCACCAGCACCACCGCAAGGCCGGATGCGGGCGCGGCGGCCGCGTCGAGCAGCGCCTGGAGGTTGGAGCCGTGGCCCGACAGCAGCACGGCCACCCGCTTCGCGTCGGTCACGTCCTCCCCAGCCTCGTCGGCGCCCGGCCCCGGCCGCGGATGCTGCCACCGCCCGCCCGGCGCGGCAACCCGCGCCACGCGAGCCGCCCGGATGGATTGCTCCGCTCCGCAGCTTGTGGTTCACTGCGCCAGCCTGCAGGAACGGACACGCGCGACGCGAGGAGCGCTGCCGACATGGTGACCACCGGGGACCGCGTCCGCGGTCGCGGTCCCGCCTGGCCGGACCGGGTGCGGGCCAGGCCTCGCTCGGTGCCCGAGCAGCTTGGCATGCTCGGGCTCGGCGCCGCGGCCGCGGCGTTCGCCTGGCCGTCGGTCAGCGCGCGCACCGGGCTGGCCCTCCCCTGCCCGCTGCGCACCCTGACCGGCGTTCCCTGCCCGTTGTGCGGCATGACCACGGCCGCGACCAGCCTGGCAGCGGGCGACCTGCACGCGGCGCTGGCGGCCAACCCGTTCGTGCTGCTGCTGGCCGGGATGACCGCCGTGATGGCGGTGCTGCTGGCCGCCCGCGCGGTCGGCTGGGCCGGGCCGCCGGCGCCGTGGCCGGCGCGGCGCCGCCGGCGGGCGTGCTGGGCGACCGGGCTGCTCGCCGCGGCCAGCTGGCTGTTCCAGCTGCACCGGTTCGGCTGGGTGTAGCCCGACAGCGACCAAGGAGGAGCGATGACGGAGGGAACCACCCCAGGTGACCCGCGGGAGGAGCCACCCCGCGAGCAGCCGCCGCCCTCGTACCCGCCGGCGGGCCCGCCCCCGCCGCCGCCGCCCGGTGGCGGGTGGTCCCCGCCCCCGCCGCCCCCGCCCTCGGGGGGCTGGGGCCAGACGCCCCCGGGCGGCTACCCGCCACCGCAGCCGGGCACCAGCGGGCTGGCCGAGAACGTCGCCTCGGGCCTGGCCTACGTGGTCACCTGGATCACCGGGCTGATCTTCTTCTTCGTCGACCGGCGGCCCGAGGTGCGCTTCCACGCGATGCAGGCGATCGCCTACGGGGTGGTGTGGACCGTGGTGCTGGTCCTGCGCCCGCTGCTGCCCGGCGTGCTGTTCGGCCTGCTCGAGCTGGCGCTGTTCGTCGGCTGGATCGTGCTGATGATCCAGGGGTTCCAGGGCAACCA
>DASQWY010000681.1:0-2199 GCA_035640005.1 Actinomycetes bacterium | reverse complement strand
ACCACCAGCAGCTGCAACACCGAGCACTTCACCGCCACGATCGTGAACAGCTGACGCGAAGCGCTGACTGGAGGCCCCGGGGCCATCGGCTCCGGGGCCTCCGGCGTCAGCCGAGGTCGGCGATGCCGGGCAGCACCCGCTCGGCGAGCTGCTCGGCGAACTCGACCGGGTGCCGGTCGGGCATCGTCTCGATCTCGGTCACGCCGAGCGCCGCGTACTCGGCGGCGGCGGCGACGAACGCGTCGACGTCGGCCAGGACCGGCTGGACGGCCAGCAGGGTCTTGGCGATGCGGTCGTAGTCGCGGCCCTCGGCGTCGCAGTGGGAACGCAGCACCTCCAGCTTGCGGCCGACCTCGGCCGGGCTGGTCCCGAACAGGTTGCAGGCGTCGGCGTAGCGGGCCGCCAGCCGCAGCGTCTTCCGCTCGCCGCCGCCGCCGACCAGGATCGGCGGGTGCGGCTGGCTGATCGGCGCGGGGACGCACAGCGTCTCGGCCAGCTGGTAGTGCCGGCCCTGGAACGGGCCGTTGTCGTCGCTCCACATCTGCAGGCAGATCCGCAGCGTCTCCTCCAGGCGCTCGAACCGCTCGGCCACCGGCACCACCGGCACGCCGAGGCCGCGCTGCTCCCGCTCGTACCAGGAGGCGCCGACACCCAGCCTGGCCCGCCCACCGGACAGCACGTCCAGGGTGGTGACGATCTTGGCCAGCAGCCCCGGGTGGCGGTACGTCACGCCGGTGACCAGCACCCCGAGGGTCATCCGCTCGGTCAGGGCGGCGACGTGGCCGAGCGTGGTGTACCCCTCCAGCATCGGCTCCTCGGCCCCGCCGGCGTACTCCATCTGGAAGTAGTGGTCCATGACCGTGAACGTGCTGATCCCCGCCTGCTCGGCGATCCGCGCGGTCTCGGCCAGGGCCGGCGCGATCTTCGCCGGGTCGGACGGCCGGGAATAGTTCCAGTAGTGCAGGCCAAGCCTCACGGCGTTCCTCCTCGGACGCGGCGGCAACTGGTCCGAAGCTACTCCGCCGTCACCCCGGCTGGCGCGAGGTCGCCGTCCAGGGGACTCCAGCGTCACGCCGGCAGGCGCTCCCGCCATGCCCGGATGGCCGCCGTGTGCTCGGGGTAGTGGCCGTAGGTGTCCAGCCGCAGGCGACGCCGCGCCCGCGTCTGCCCCTCGAAGACGCCCTCCGGCTGGCCGCGGACGAAGTCGACGAGCCGGGCGTGGGTCAGGTCGTGCCGCCGCAGCACCTCGGCCAGCGACCGGCGACGACCGGCCTCGGTCGCGCGGGCGTTGAAGGCGTCGATCCCGCCCTGGGCCGCGTACCGCGGCGGCGTGCCGCCCGCGATGATCACCGGCAGGTGCGTGAGCGCCTCCTGCTCCCAGGTGGTCACGTGCGCCAGGATGTCCTTCACCGACCAGCCTTCCACGACCCCGGGCTCGACCAGCGACGCCTCGGGCAGGCCGGCGTAGGAGTCCCCGAGCGCGGTCCAGGCTGCGTCGAGCCTTCTCAGAAGCCGCTGCCGCTGCTCGTTCACCCCGCCATCCTGCCAGCACCACCCGACACCTCACCGGAACCCGGCAAGCCCCTGACGTTTCGCGAGGCGCGTTCCGGTTGTCCACAGATCCGCCGGCGGCCGCCTCAGGCGCCGCCCGCCGTGGCAGGCTCCACCCGCTTCCCCGGCCACACCCCCAAGGAGCCACCGTTGCAGCACCCACCCGCCACCGGGCCCGATCAAACGGCGTCCCATCCTCCCGGCCCCGCCGACCACCGCGGCCTGCTCGACCGGCTCGACGGCCTGGTCGAGCTCGCCGCCGAACGGCGCGGGCTGGCCCTGCTCCCCGACGGCCGCCTGGCCGCCGCCGAGGAGCGCGCGGCCGCCCACGCCGCCGGGCTGCGGCCCTCCGCCGACGACGACCTCGGCGCCCTCGGGCTGCTGCGTGCCCTGGGCGAGGCGGTCGGGCTGCTGCGCGCCCGCGCCGGCCGGCTGGAGGCGACCGCCCTTCGTCCCGCCTGGGGCCGGGTCGACCCGGGCCTGCGCGCCGGCCTCGTCTATGCGGCCTGGTGCCAGCAAGTAGCGTTAACTGGCTAATCGACTTCCAGTCGAAGGCAACTTGCTCTCCGAGGCCACATCGGCTGATGGACAGTTGGCCGCTTCTCTTGTGGCGATTCCGGCGGAATCACCCTGTCGGTACGCCGACAG